>JAFGJI010000185.1 GCA_016929175.1 Thermoplasmatota archaeon
ATGGAGTATCGTATAACGACGCAGGGACTGACGAAATGGTCGTTGTGGCTTCCTTACAAGGATGCCGAGAACGGTCCCAATCCGGTGGTAACGCTTCGTGAGCATTTCCGTAGAGGTGATGACAATTATGTTCAGGTGAGGGCGACCGACCTATCGGGGAACCCCATCTCGACGTCGAAGGCGTTCAATATCCGTATCAACACGTATCCTGTGATAGTTGTGGTGTCTCCTTCTCCCGGGGATCAGCTTTTCGATGGTGATCTCATAGTGTTCGATGCCGGAGATTCGTATGATCCCGACGGTGACAAGCTGACCTACAGTTGGTCCAAGTCGACCCCTGACGGCATGGAATCTCTTGGTGAGTCGGAACAGGTGACGGCGAAGCTTCCCGTGGGCGAGTATACCATCACCCTGGTAGTGAGGGACCGTGTGGACAATCAGGTCCAGATGACGTTCCCCATAACCGTTGAGGAGAAGGTGCTTCCTCCCGATGAGGATGATGACCGTGATGGGGACGGAATACCTGACTGGTGGGAGCGGAGGTATCAGCTGGATCCTGAGTTGAAGGATGCCCAGCACGATCCCGATGATGACGGTTTCACGAACCTTGAGGAGTATCAGGCCAATACCAATCCCCGGAACTCTATAAGCAGGCCTGCGACCCCCCCTTTGATAGATGATGAGGGAGCGCTTGACCTGTTCAGCATGGATGCCTGGCCTCTTTGGGTATTTTTGGTGGTGATGGTGCTTGTGGTCGTTCTCAGCATGCAGGTGATGAAGTCGAAGAAGGACCGGCAGGTGAGGCGTATCCATACGGTCAGGAATATGCGAAAGATCATGCCGTCGGTGTCATGGGACCAGATCACGACGACGGCGTATCTTGCTCCCATGGCGAATGTGGGTCTTCCGGCATCGTCGGGTCCGGCCCTTCCTTCGGGAGCGGGTTTGGAATATACTGACCAGGCTCTTCCTCCGGTGGCCGAAGCCGGGCTTCAGTTCGAACCATCTCCGGCACCGGCTCCGGTCATGGGCTTGGACTACCCGGACCAGTAAGAACAATGATGCAGGATGGAGAGGTAATGGGCCTCTCCATCTCTTGTATCGAAGCGGAAGCCATCAGATTTTTAAACCAGGCTTCTTATTGTGTGCAATATGAAGATCGCTCTTTTTGGACCCCCTGGGGCTGGTAAAGGGACCCAGGCAAGGTACATTGTCGAAAGGTACGGTATTCCTCAAATTTCCACCGGCGACCTGCTAAGGGCCCAATTGAGGGAAGGGACAGAACTCGGAATGATGGCCAGGGGATACATGGACCGGGGAGCCCTTGTTCCGAACGAGGTAGTGATCGGAATGATGAGGGAGAGGATATCGGAAGAAGACTGTGGGGAGGGTTTCATCCTCGACGGGTTCCCAAGGGATATCTCACAGGCCGAGGCACTCTCGAACCTGATGGATCTGGATGCGGTCGTTAACATAGTTGTGGATGAGTCCGCATTGATACGAAGGATAACGGGAAGAAGAATGTGCAAGTGCGGAATGACCTACCATATAGAGTTCGATCCTCCGGCTAAAGAGGATACATGCGATCGATGCGGGGGATTGTTGTACCAGAGGGGCGATGACAGGGAGGAGACGGTGAGAAACAGACTGGAAGTATACCGGTCCCAGACAGAATCTCTGGTGGAATATTATCGAAAAAAGGGGATATTGAAGGACATAGACGGGAACAGATCGATCGATGAGATCTCACGGGACGTAATGCGGGCCCTATCGATATTAGAGGTTGGAAAATGAGGATACTCGTGGTCGGAGCGGGAGCCCTGGGCAGCTTTATGGGCGGACTTCTTTCAGCGAACCACGATGTTACCATAATTGGAAGACCGGAGCAGGTGTGGGTCCTTAAAAGAAAAGGTCTGAGGATAGAAGGTATAAGCCACGGGGAGTTCAGGCCCAAGGCATTTTCAGGCATACCCCGCAACGAGAAGTTCGACCTGATAATCCTCTGCGTAAAATCCTACAATACCGAAATATCCCTTGAGCCCTTGACCCCGCTGCTTATGAACAACACCCCCATACTGTCCCTCCAGAACGGACTCGACAACGAGGAGAAGATATTCAATTTCATAAGATCCCGCGGTCTTGGATCGAACGTGATAGGCGGGATCACCTGTCACGGGGTAACCTACAGGGGCCCGGGACTGGTGAAACACGCTGGAGTGGGTGAGACCATTATCGGACATTTCAGCCTCACCCATAAGGCAGACGAAGAGATCACACCTGATGTAATTTCCATCGCAGGGATATTCACGGATGCGGGCATCGAGATCCAGACGACCTCCTGCATCGATCGGGAGATCTGGGCCAAGACGATCATCAACTCGGCGATCAATCCTCTGACCGCCATAGTTGGGGGGCCGAACGGTGTGATCCTCGAGAACGAGGAGCTGAACGGCATGGCCCGGGACCTGATATCGGAGGGGGTCCTTGTAGGCCGCAGGAACGGGATCGATCTTGAGCTGGAAGAGATGACCGAACGCACCTTCAAGGTAGCGGAGAGGACCTCCCAGAACCACTCATCGATGTACCAGGACATCAAGCTGAAGAGGAGAACGGAGGTCGATTCCATAAACGGGGCATTGTACGAAAAGGCCAGGAAAGTATCCATTGAAGCTCCCCTTAACCTCACGATGGTAAGGTTGATCAAAGGCCTTGAGGTCCTCAACCTTTCTCAATGAGGATACTGGTAGAACTCTTCCACGGCTCTCTCCATAGTATTCCCTTCCAGCAGTGTGGGCCTCAGGTCCACGGGAAGGAATTTCAGGTACCTGGCTTCTTTCAACCTGCTTTCCATGAGAACCACAACGGACCGATCCTTCTCGGACCTGATGGACCTCCCGGCCGCCTGAAGTATCCTGTTCATTGCGGGGTAAATATAGGAATATTCCTCCCCGAGCACGAACCCGAACTTCCCCCTGTAGTATTCCCTTAACGCTTTCACTTCCAGTGAGGGCGGGGCCAGAGGAAGCCCGACGACGAATACACCTGAAAGCAGGTTATCCCGATAATCCACACCCTCGGAGAGGGAACCCCCCATGACTCCAAGGAGCAGTGCCCCTCCCAGCTCTTTACTGTTCACTAGATCTCTGAAGATCCTTTCCTTCTCGGAACGGGTCATGGACCTGTCCTCCAAAAGGGTCTTCTTCGGACAACCCCACAGGTATTCCTTGACATCACGGAGCATGGAATATGAGGGGAAGAATACCGCCACGTTCCCGGGAATGGACCCGGTGAGGGAAACGATCCTCTCTGCCATGGTCCTGTACATATCAGCCGATCTCCTCCTGTATGCAGTTGTGATCCTGTCCTCCAGCAGAACGAGCCTGTTCTTCTTCGGGAAGGGGGAGGGATATTCTCGTTCAGTACTTCTGGATCTTTTCATGCCAAGGATATCACCGAACATCGAAGGGGGTGAGAGTGTGCCGCTCATCAGGACGGCACTGTGGCATCCTTTGAAGATCGGACCGGAGATCTCCCCCGGATCGAGGTTCCGATAAGCGATCCGGAGAGACTCGACGGACTTCCCGTCAGGGATCGTGAGGTACAGGATGTGGGAATGTTTCAGATGCAGGAGCCCCTTGAGGAATTCCGCAACTTTGATCACCGGATCCTCCTCATCCGCAGTACTTTTCTTTTTTGCATGGTCCTCCAGCATTTCTATGAACATCTCCATGTCCATTGACCCGTCAATGGAGGTCTGAAAGATGGCAAGGAGTTCGGACATGAACGCCCTCTTGTCAAGTTCGGCCTCACCCTCGTCCCCGAGCCTCTTCTTCGCTTCTGCAATAATGATGTCCCGGATTTGCCCGAGAAATAGTTTGAGATGACGATGGCCGGATACCGTTTCCCTCGCGTCCTCGATGATCCGGACAGAGAGCTCCTCCGACTGGTTCGAGCGTATCCTGTCGGGCAGATTGTGGGCCTCATCCACTATCAGTATCAGATCGTCCAGGTCCCTGGAAAGCCCTGACAGGATCGTATCGGAGAGGTCTGAGAAGAGATAGTTGAAGTCGCAGATAAGGACATCAGCCTCCTTGGCAGCATCCAGGGCTGCCCTGTGGGGGCAGATCCTCTGTTTGCCGGACATCTCAATTATTTCGTTGATATCGTGAATATCCTCCAGTATGGCCCGGGTCAGGGATCCGGGAGGCGGCTTGGATAGAGGACAGGTTCCATCCTTGGACTGCTGCTTGCACAGGATGCTGAATGTCACATGGGGGAGCTTCGATAGATCCCTTGGGCACATGGACTGTTTGGAGACAACGTCGACCACCCTGAAATCTCTCTTGACCCTTTTCTTAAGCCTCCTCAATGTATCGACAACTATACGGTGCTGTGACTGCTTGGAGGTCATGAACAGCACCATTTTCTTGTTTGCAAGTGCGTATTCCAGTGCCGGGGACAATGAGGCCGCCGTCTTTCCTATGCCCGTCGGGACGCTGGCCAGCAGAAAATGCCCCTCGCTGACGTTTTTCCCGACATCCTCCATGAATTCCTTCTGGCCTGCCCTTACCGTTTCGAAGGGGAACATCTCGGGGGCGGGATCGCCCTTGTCGGGTCTACTGGTCCCTGAGGCACGGTCCCCGGCGGACACTCCCATTTGCGGCCCGTCCCCCGTCCTTGGAAGTGATCGGTAAAGCAGGTTCGCAGCGTATCTGGAAGTCCTCGGGGAGACCCCTTTTTTCACGGAGTACTTTCCATCATCCACACCGGCCTTACGCTTGGTCTTCTCCTCTTTCGAACTGGTGCGGCCCTTGTCGCATCCTTTCGAAACATCCAGTGACACCCTGCCGCACCTCGGGCACTTCCTGGACCTCTTTCCATCAGAGAAGTCCCATACCAGGAGAGAGCCGCAGGAATCACAGAAGTTCGACATCGCATGACCTCGGGGTGCCTCTCTCTCAGTTTCTCTACTTAATAAAGACATTCAGGGAGGGGTCCGAAAATACATATCCCATCAATCTATGATCTCTATGCGCATGCCCACATCACGGTGTACCCTGGAGCGGACATCGAACACCTGTTCGATATTCTCCGGTGTGAGCACCCGGTCAATGGGGCCATCCTTGTTGATCTTGCCATTTTTCAGAAGTATTATCCTCGAACAGAACCTCGCTGCGAGATCAAGGTCGTGGACAACAACGATGACGGTGAGACCGTTCTCCCGGTTCATCTTCCTCACCATTGACATTATGTCAAGTGAGTGCCTCACATCGAGGTTCTTCGTCGGCTCATCAAGAAGCAGTACCTTCGGCTCCTGGGCAAGCGCCCTCGCTATGATCGCTCTCTGTTTCTCTCCTCCGCTCAGCTTCGAGAACGGTTTGTCGGCGAAACGGACGACCCCGGTTATACCCATCGCTCCCTCCAGTATCTTCTTACTGTGAGGGTCGTCGAACTGGAATCTTCCGAGATGAGGATACCTCCCCATGGAAACCACCTCCCGTACAGTGAAATCGAAAACCAGATCGGTTTCCTGGGGGACGACTGCCAATTTTCTGGCGATCTCCCTCCTTTTCGTCCTTGAAATGTCCTTTCCATCCAGAAGGACCTGCCCCCTGTCAGGGGCCAGGGCTCCGCTGACAAGTTTGATCAACGTGGATTTCCCCGAACCATTCGGTCCGAGTATGCCCAGCATCTCGCCTTTCTTTACGGATAGATCCACTTTCTCGAGGACAGGCGCTCCTCCGTTGTAAGAGAACGTCAGCCCCTCGACCTCTATCATGAAGAGAACCTCCTTGCCCTGAGCAGATACAGGAAGAAGGCACCACCTATCAACCCAGTCACTATCCCTAGAGGTATAGTGATGTCAAGCACGGTCCGGGAGAAGAGGTCGCAGAGGATGAGGAAGGAAGCACCCAGAAGGGCGGAACCGGGTATGAGGAAGCGGTGGTCCGGGCCGATCAACCTGCGGACCATATGAGGTATCATCAGTCCGACGAAACCTATCATTCCGCAAAAGGGGATCGTAATGGCCGCTATCAATGTCCCAAGGCCAAGTATGATGATCTTCATCCGTTCCACCTCCACACCGAGGTGCTTGGCCCCCTCCTCACCCGTGCTGAAAGCATTGAGCTCCCTGCCGAAGAATGACAACAGAACCACCCCCGCCATCACCACAGGACCAACGGTCCAAACCTCGGACCATTTCGAGTTGGAACAACTTCCCAGAAGGGAAAAGATCAAAGGGGTGGGGTTCTCAACGAAGATGTAGATCGCAAGCTGGGTAGCCGCCGTGATCGATGCGGACAATGCTACACCTGCAAGAAGGAGGTTTGTGAGAGGTATCTGGCTCCCCGTCTTCGACAACATGTAGGCCGCGGTCACGGTTCCCATTCCGAAGAGGAAGCTCAGAACGATCCGGACCAGGTATCCGCTCATGAAACCGAAGTGGTCCCCGAGCAGGAGACCGATCACCCATCCGAAAGCGCCACCGGCAGAGATCCCGATTATGAATGGATCCACGAGGGGATTCTTGAACAATCCTTGCATGGCTGCCCCCGATGATGAGAGGCCAGCTCCCACGAAAAGTGCCATGAGGACCACAGGGAGGCGCAGTTCCATGACTATCGTACTGGAACTGGAGGGTATCCCCTCGTCCAAGGATCCCAGAACGGGTATCCTTGCGATGATGATCCTTACGACGTCGATGAGGGGTATTCCAACCGTCCCGATCGAAACACCCAATATCAAGGCCATTATCAGAAGAAGGAGAAAACCACCAAAAGCCAGCAGCATTCTGTCCTTCATTCTAACCCTCGATGTATCCATATATTCGGGAATGGACCTCCTCCAGACCTTGGATAAGCCTTGGGCCGGTCCTGTCCACGATGTCTCCATCGATATCATAGACCGATCCGCTCAGCACCGCTTCGATGTCCTCCCATCCACCATCGGATAGAATGACCTCCCTGGACGGGGTTGGCCAGCTCGTGCTCTGGGTGCATATGATGATGTCGGGATCCGCCCCAACTATTGTCTCGACAGGGACCTGGACCACGATCCCTTTATCGTCTGAGACGGCATTGATCCCTCCGGCTGTCTCTATCAAACCTCCGGCCATGGTGGTATCCGTGGAGACCCATGGGTCGGAGGTCCCGTCATAATAGGATACCAGGAGCACTTTTGGCCTCTCATTCTCATTCCATCCCGAAACAGTGGTCCGAACTGCAGCCGATCTGTCCTCTATATCCTGGACAAGTTCATCGGCCTCATCTTCCCTGTCGATGATCTTACCTATTCCAATCAATGCTTCCAGAACGTCCTCGATGCCTGTCGGATAGATCCGATAGACCGGGATGCCAACATCCTTGATGGAATGGTATGCCTCCTCGCTGATATCGAGTGTCTTGTCCATGATGACAAGATCGGGATCCTCCGAGATAAGTGCTTCAAGGTTGAGACCGAGATATGAGAAGACATCGGGCAGGCCTTCGACCTCCGAGGGATAGTTGGAGGCTTCGTCGGTTGCCACCAGCAGGTCACCCGCATCGAGTGCGAATACGGTCTCCGTGAGCGCAGGGGAAAGGGTTACGATCCTCCGGGGGGCTTCATCAAGCACGACCTCCCCCCCGAGCGGGTCGTAATATTTGATGCTTCTTCCTTCCTCATCGTACAGGCACCCGGAGGCGAGGACCGCCGGGAGCAGAATGAAAACGGCAATACAGAGATTCCGGACCTTCAAGCATTTCCCCCCGTTAAACAGGCTTTATCATTTATTCAGTAAACTTTATTAACATAAAGTAAACTTTATCCATAACCCCCTGGGGATATAATACCTTTTCCGGAGGAAGCTTATGGACATGTTAAGAAAGAAAGGAGAGATGACAAGAATTTCCATCCTCAGGGATCTCGTCATCGAGACGCCAAGGGACCAGAGGTCCATCGCGTCAACCCTGCAAATTACGCCCCAGGCGATCTCGGACCATCTCAAGAAGATGGGAAAGAGCGGACTTGTGGACCTTTCGTTCAGACCCCCGAGGGTGACGGTGGAGGGTGTGGAATACCTTCAAAGGAGCCTGCTTCAGCTTAAGGCTTACATTGACAACACCATCGAGAGGCTTGACATCATCCGGTCCATAGATGCCATCGCAGAGGTTGGAGTGAAGCATGGGGACCGTGTGTCGCTCTTCATGAAGAACGGCCTTCTATACTGTTCTCCCGGCGTATCCGGAAGTTCCACAGGCAGAGTGGATACTGATGGGGCCCCGGGAGACCTGGTGATCATATCGGAATTGACCGGGGTCGTGTCGATGCCCAAAAGCTCTCTCTACCTGTTCGAGGTGCTTCCGGCCAGGTCCGGCGGAGGCAACAGGAGACTGCCCCGTGATCCGATCGGGTCCATCATCGGTGAGCCGATTTCGGGTCGGATCCCCCGCCTGGCCGTGCTGGATCTGGAGGCTGCATCCCTCATGCTGAGGAGTGGTATAGAATATCATCTGGAAATGCCAGACCCCAAAGCTGTCGTCAATTATCTGGAAAGGGGAGTGACAATGGTCTGTTTCGGCACACCGCATTCTCTCTCGCGCCTGAAAGGGTCCCCGGAGATCATCGACCTTGCCATCGAACCTGCCACGGTGAAGGCAGAGGAACATTATCTATGAAGAAAAACCATTTTTAAGTAAAAGGGGGTACCCCGGGCAATGAGCGGAAGGTTCGGAAGAAGGTCCTGCCTTATTTCACTGATATCGGTCCTGTTGCTTCTTGCGGCCGTGGCACCGTCATCGGGGCAGACGATCGATGAGCCGATCGAGGTGGAGGACCTTCAATCCCTTCTCGACATGTACAACCCCGATATCGGAAGGTTCGGAACCATCGGAACAGGCTCTTTTGTCTCCTTCCAGGATGAGGTGTCCTACATCGGGACCCTTACCGAGAGTATGGAGGAAGAGGGCATGGAGGTTTCCGTTGAGAAATCATACATGATCCTGAGATCCAACGAGGAGAGATCGGATGAGCTTTACATCCTCAAATTCCATGATACGGAGTTGAGGGAAAAGATCAAGATCGGTGCCAAGGTTTCCATAACCGTCAGGATCTCCGAACAAACGGTCGATAACCGCTCTGTCCAGTACATCAGGACCCAGTCCGAGGTCGAGCTTGTGAAGCAGGGCAAGGACGATGTGGTGAAGGAAACGGACATCGAGATCTTCGGTATAAGTATACCCGTTTCCTTTTTACCCAAGGAATATCGGACCCCCCTTGTAAGGTTCCTGATAGTATTCGCCATCTGGGCACTGGCCGCATTTCTGATATGGCTGCTTTTCATGGTCGTTGTGAAGATATCGCGGAGGACGAAGACCGAGGTGGACCAGCAGATCCTCGGCATCATCACGGGGCCGTTCTTCGTGGTGATCATCCTCTACGGTCTGATCATCTCGCTCTCCCAGTTCGACCTGAACCCCCGTTTTCTGGATATACTGGACAAGGTCTACCGGGCGGTGACGATAATCTTGATAGCATACATCGCGGTCAAGGTATTCAAGAAGGTCATCATGTCATATCTGAAGATGGTCTCCAAAAAGACAGAGACACAGGCAGATGATGTTCTGGTCCCGGTCCTTGGAAAGTTGGCCACTGTGGTCATCTGGATCGTGGCCATTGTCTTGTTCCTGAGGGTGTTCGGGATCGATATCACGGTCTTCATCATGGGTATGGGGATAGCGGGATTGGTCATCGCCCTTGCCGCCCAGGACACCATGTCCAATTTCTTTGCCGGTCTGATGATACTTCTCGACCGCCCTTTCAAGGAAGGTGACTGGATCGATATGGATGGGTCGACATATCAAGTGAGGCACATAGGCCTGAGGTCGACCAGGCTTTTCCATACGATGTCGAACCAGATCGTGACCATGCCGAACAACAGGATATCCGATCACATGTTCTCGAACCTGAGCGAGCCGGACTTCTTTGGAAGGAAGACCGTCAAGGTGGGGGTATCTTACAAGCAGGATCCAAGTAAGGTCGGAGCGTTGCTTCTGGAGATCGTGAACACACATCCGGACACTCTGGTCGACAAGGACCACCAGCCGTTATACAGGTTCTCCGCTTTCGGCGACTCCTCCTTGAACTTCGAGGTGAACTTCTGGGTCCGGGATTTCAACGACCAGTGGAGGGTAGCATCCGAGATAAGGGAGCGTATCTACGAAAGGTTCGAAAAGGAAGGGATCGAGATACCTTTCCCTCAAAGGGTCGTGCATATGACGCAGAAAAGCGGTCCAGAGGAGAAACCGGTCAAGGAGCCCCCGCAGATTGGCGACATGCAGAACCTGAGCGTGTAGTCCGGTCATTTCCTCGAGGAGTGCGGGGCGTTGTGGTTGTATGAATCATCCGAGTAACGCCCGTTCACGGTCACCTGGTACCAATCGTAGAAGGGGACATCGGCAGTGGAGCTTGCTGTACCGTTGCCCTTGACCCTCAGCGACCACAATCCCGTCTCGGCATCATCTATCTGGTCAATGACCTCCGCCGCGTCGAACCTGCCGACCTCCGGTGCGGTGTAAACCTTGTGCGATATCAGTTCGGGTCCATCATCCTCTGGGAGGTAGTACAGGCTCACATCGATCTCCCTTGTATAATCCACACGCCTTTCCGAATCCGATCCGAAATGTATCTGGCCGTAAACGTACAGGTCTCCTCCTCCCTTCCCAATGTAAAAATTATCCACGGAGAAATGTTCTTCCTGGGAGAGCATCTTTTCGTTCTCTCCCAACCCACCAGTGAAATTGTGCCGAACCTCGGCAATGGTGCCCTGGATGAATTCCGGATCCTCCTCATGGGAGGGGAAGAACAGTTTCCTTGCCGAATGTATGTCGATGCATCCTGACGTCGATATGATGAGAATTATGGATGCCGCGAGGAGAAGGGACAGGTAAGGGGTCTTCAATTTCACGGTGTGGTATACTGTTTGTCCATTTATAAAAGATTTCAAGATACCGCAGAAATGTCATGAGACCCGCAGGAACTTTTTCCTGTCATCCAGAGGCATGCAGGCATCCATGCCCATTTTGGAAGTGGTCCCTGAACAGGGGTCGGAGCTTGGATCGAGGGTGGAGCCTCGTGCTCCCTGGACCATGACAATGTCCTTGTGGGCCTGAAACCGTGTTGCAAGTGCCCATTCGACCTGACGATCGTCGAAGATATCTATGTCATCATCGACTACGATCACCCTTTTCATGGAGGGATGCCCCGTGAACGCGGCCATGATGGCGTTCTTGGGATCCCCTTCCTTCTGCTGCGTGATGGAGACAATGCCGTGGAACCAGCAACAGCCCCCTTCGGTCAACCTGACGGCTTTCACCCCGGGAACGACCTTCCTGACAGACTGCGCGATCGATGGCTCCTTGGGGATCCCCATCATCATGTAGTGTTCATATCCTCCTGGAAGCAAGACATGCATGATGGCCCCCTCCCTGACCAGAACTCCATCAACTTTGAAGACCGGCTCCCCGGGTTGCATCCCGGAGCGGTCCATGGTAGAGGTGATATCCACGAAAGGCCCCTCTTCTGTCCTTTCCCCGTTGAAGGACCCATATAGGACGATCTCCGTCCCCACGGGCGCCCTCGGACCTTCTTCATCATCGATCGGAGAGAAAGTGGGGAGAGGGCCCTCACCTGCCTTTATGTTAAGAGAGGAGGCCACTTCCATTTCATCCTGCCCGAACGGGAGTGTGACCGATCCGGCAAGTAGTGCTGCCGGGACCGCTCCGATAGATACCGTTGCGTATAGCTTTTCCCCCGAGGCTTCCGCTTCCCGGAGCAATGCATATAGATGCCTTTGAACGACCCTCACAGCGAACTTATCATTCCCCATGTACATCATGCGGTGGAAGGAGAGGTTGAACTTGCCGCCATGCCCTGCGTGGAAGATGCCCGAGGTCACATAGGCCCCCCCGTCACTTTTAAAAAAAGTGGGCAGGGGGAGGGAATCCACTTTGACCACACTGTATCCGGGCGGTCGCTCCACCATCTCATAGGGTTGTGGGTCCTCCATCCCTCTGAGCAATGTGTCCCCTATGCTTTCAACGTCACAACCAAGCGAACTGGCAATGGACCTTCTGGTGGCCAGGACGTTCCCCGCAAGGAAGAATCCATCGTGTCCTTTGGCCGGGGAGGACCATGCCCTTCCAAGGTCCTCCATGCAGGTCCTGGAAGCTTCCAGGTAAGGGTCCACGGGCTCGTTCAGCTTTCTGAGCTCATTGCCGAAAAGCAGGTCACGGAATTGCATGGTCCATACCCGTTACCGTAACATTCTATCTGCATGATAATTCTATCTAAGGTTCCTTATGCAGGGCAGCCTTCTAGAAACGTATATATTTTTCAAGGACCTACCCGGCGGTGATTATCATGGTCCAGAGAACACGGCTTTTGGAATGTCCGAACTGCCACAAGCAGTTGGAGGATACAAAGCAGGAAAATGTGACCTGCAAGTTCTGCGGTTTCACCTTTCGCAGGGTGGATGTCGCACAGGAGGATGAGGAATACATCCGGAGGAAGATGATCGTCGAACTAAGAACGGATATGGAGATATACAAGGCAAGGAAGAAGTTCGCGACAATATTCATGGTCATTTCCTTTGTGCTGGCAATACCGGTCATCGCTTGCATACCAGTCCTTGTGATCCACTGGATCATGCTGGTTTTGTTCATAGGGGGAGGTTTCGCCTTCTTCCTGATAATGCTTTTATGGGATAGAAAGTATGAATCGAGCAGGAGCCAGGCAAGCGACATTTCGATGAGAAGGAGGCTTTAAAAATGAGGTCTGCAGGATCGTTCAGGAGGACATTGATATCACTCCTCATCCTTGCTGCTTTGCTTGCAGCTTCGTTCGGTACGGCTGTCCTGCCCGGCGATGGCAGCGAACAGTTCAATATCCCTCCCCCCAGGGCGGAGGTGGAGGACCTGAAGCTCGAGAACGTGACCCACACCGTTTCCTACCCGAATAATGAAGAGTGGGGAAATGTCTATATCGGGTACAATTCCACTCTTGTGATCGAGGGTGCCAACTTTTTGGCCAAACGGGTGATCTGCAGGGATGAGACCGAGAAAACAGCCCTCAGGATATTGGATTTTGAAGGAGTAAAGGGACTTCTATCCGTTTCGGAAGGTGTGGTCAATGTCAAGGCGGATACTATAGAGGTGGCGGGTTCAACCATATCCGTTATCAACGGCACAGCCACATTACCCAACGGAGCCATCGGCGGAAATGCGGAGATATCCCTTCTCACCAAGGATTCGGACCTGGTGATCACCGATTCCGAGCTGAACGTAAGGGGTCACAACGGTGGCCAGGGCGTGACGCAATTCGGCGGGAAGGGAGGCAAAGCCCATCTCTTTCTGGGTACCCTGAACTCCCATAAGGTCGCATTGACAGGATCCAGGTTCGAGGTGGAGGGAGGGTCCGGCGGCACCGCTTTCGTTCTCGGGCAGGGTTCGGGCGAGGGTGGTGAGTCTACCATGAAGATATCCTCCGAAACGGTCGATATCAAGTCCAGCACATTCTTTGTCAAGGGTGGAAATGC
>JAFGJI010000186.1 GCA_016929175.1 Thermoplasmatota archaeon
CTTTGCGGAAGGGTAGCCCCCGGTGACAAGATCAAACATACCGGTATCTTGAAAGCAAAGCAGAGAAGGGAAGGGCAGACGAAAGGAACGGTGTTCGATCTCTTCATTCAGGGCAATCACGTCAGGATGGACGATCAGGTATTTGATGATATGAACCTGTCGAAGGAGGACATAGATAGAGCCAAAATGCTGGCAAAGGACCCTTCGATCTACAAGAAGATAGTTAAGTCCATAGCCCCTTCCATTTTCCGGCTTGACCATATAAAGGAAGCACTCATGCTGCAGCTTTTCGGAGGAGTGGATAAAATATTTCCGGATGGCTCCAGGGGAAGAGGTGACATCCATATACTTCTGGTCGGTGATCCAGGAACCGCGAAATCTCAACTCCTGACATATATGGCGAGACTTGCCCCAAGGGGAATTTTCACTTCCGGCAAGTCCGCATCCGCAGCAGGACTTACAGCCGCTGTGATAAAGGACGATTTCGGCGAAGGCCGGTATACCCTTGAAGCAGGAGTGATGGTTCTTGCCGACAAGGGACTTGCGTGCATAGATGAGCTTGACAAGATGACGGATTCTGACCGATCGGCCATGCATGAGGCCATGGAACAGCAGACCGTTTCCATTGCCAAGGCAGGGATCCAGTCCACACTTCAAAGCAGATGCTCCGTTCTCGGTGCGGCGAACCCGAAGCAGGGGAGGTTCAGGGCGGGGGAGGGAAGACACGACCAGATCAATCTGCCACCCCCGTTGAAATCAAGGTTCGATCTGATCTTTACCATGACGGACGAACCGGATAACAAGAAGGACAGGGACCTTGCCCGATCCGTTATCAGACATCACAGGGTGGGGGAGATCCGGAGACTCTCCCTGATCGGTGACAAGACCTACGAGACAATGAAAGAAAGCCAGGACCCGGAACTTGACGAGGTGACACCGGCCATCGAATCGGAGGAGCTAAGGAAATATGTGGCTTATTCAAAAAGGGTCTGCTTCCCGGTCCTTAACCAGGAATCGATGTCGGAGATAGTGGATTTTTATGTATCCCTCCGAGAGAGAAGTGCAGGGCCGATGGGAGACTCCGGCAGGGTTGCATTGACGGCAAGACAGCTTGAAGCACTCATCAGGATGGCAGAAGCCTCGGCCAGGATCAGATTGAGTGATACCGTTACAGTAGCAGATGCTAAGACATCTATCAGATTGATGGAGAACTCACTTAAGGATGTTGCCATGACAGAATCCGGGGATTATGACATTGACGGGATAATGGGTTCAGGTTTCAAAAGCCAGAAGGACAAGATGTATGAGATCATCAGCATCATCAGAGAATCAAAGGTAAAGGAAGGCAGGATAACACGGGACGATCTTGCACTTAAGGCAAAGGACAGGAATATTAACGAAGCAGAACTTGACAGATATCTGAAGAAACTCCAGGACGAGGGTGCCATTTTCGAACCACGTTCCGGGGAGTTCAGTGTACTTTAGGATGTGCAAACGATGGACGATACTCCCTTGATCTCCATGAAACTCCATTCCGCAGGAGGACAGATCATACTTGCATCATGTGATCATGATATACTGGGAAAGGAGTTGAACATGGACGGTATCCCCTTCAAGATATCTGAGAACTTCTACGGGGGTGAGAAGGTCAACGACGAGACATTCCTGATGATCCTTGGCCAGGTCACCTCGGCCAATATCGTTGGGAACCATTGCGTTCAACTTCTAATTGACAGGGGGATCGTCTCAAGAGCGTCCGTAATTGCCATAGATGATGTGATGCATGTTCAGATATATACAGTTCCGGAGAGGAAGTGATGTCCGAATGATCCATGAGGGCGGGACCTCCAATTCCAAACCTCTCTCAGTATGGAAGGAAAAGGATTCCATCGACCGTGTTGAGGTTGAAGCTCTTGTCATGATCCTGAAGACCAGGGGTTGCTCATGGTCGAAGAGGTCCGGCTGCACGATGTGCGGCTACAATAATTCGGTATTTCCCGATGTGACATCATCCGACCTCATAATGCAGGTAGATGATGCGTTGAAGTCATACGATGGAGAGCAATATATCAAGATCTTCACCTCTGGTTCATATTTCGACCCGATGGAAATACCGCTCGAAACGCAGAGATCGATCGCCATGTCAGTCGGGAGCAGCGCTCCCTCTGCAAGACTTCTCGTCGAAACGAGACCGGAATTCATAAACAGGCAGGGATTAGAGCAAGTCGGTCGGTACATGGATATACTGGAGGTTGCCATAGGTCTTGAAACATCCTCTGACAATATCAGAATGGAGAACATTAATAAGGGTTTTACCTGGTCGGATTACATACGAGGAGGACGTATCGTTGATGATACAGGATGTCTTCTCAAGACCTATCTGCTTATGAAATCCCCCTTCATGAGCGAGGCAGCTTCCATAGGCGACTGCCTGAACTCCATAAAGGATGTTCATGAGGAGTTCCCTGGATCAAGGATATCGGTCAATCCCATGAATATTCAATCCCGAACACTTGTCGAGAGGTTGTTCCGGAAAGGATTGTACAGACCTCCATGGCTCTGGAGCTTGATGGAAGTTCTCGGAACGGGGACCCAGCTGACGAAAGGAGAGACCCTCATAATGTCCTCCCCCACCGCAGGAGGAAAAAAGAGAGGAGTGCATAACTGCGGAGAATGCGATCCGGGCATCCTGGAGGCGATCTCCTCATTCTCAATAGATAATGACAGGAAATTGTTGCTTCATCATTATCATCACTGCATGGAGGATTGGAAAGAACACATTGCCTTGTCAGTCTCAGATCCTCTTTACAGCGATATGTGGATGCGAAGCCGGTCATGATGGTCCTGAAAAGCCCCCTTCTGGTACGTGGATGATAAATAGAAAAATATTATCTACTAACTAACCATTCGTGAGATCCACGATCATCTGGTGGTCCAAATGAGAGTAGACGATGATTTCGAATTCGAGGTAGAGGACGATGATGAAGATGAGGGAAGGGTCAGGAAGACCCCATCATCAAGGCCAAGAGCACCGAAAGGACCCAAAAAGAAATCAAAACCTAAAAGGAAGGAAGATCCCGGAAAGAAGAATAATGTTAAGAAAGGGAATGAAAAACAGAAAGGATCGCCGGTAAGGACCGCAAGAAGGGAACCTGTTCCGGATGGGATAAAGAGAAGACTGGCCATGGACCTTCGCGAGATCAGGAACCTCAAAAAGGAACTCAAAGAGCTCAAGGACGAAAAGGAATCCTACGAACATGAGCTTGAACTCCTTGAAGATGAAATAGACAGCATACGATCCCAGAAAGAGAAACTGCAGGATGAGGTGAACAAACACGTAGCCCTCTCAACTGCCTACGAGAAGAAGCTGGACAGGAACCAGAAGGATTTCGATAACATGAGGAACAGGGTTCAGACCGATGTCGACCGTCAGGTCAAGATGGGTCAAAAGAAGATCTTCATGGGAGTGATCGATATCATAGACAATCTGGACAGGGCGATCGGGGAGAGTAAGAGATATGATTACAGACCAGAGGTTTCACAGATCATAGAGGGGGTCGTAACAATAAGGAAGAGCATGGTCAAGCTACTTGCTGAGAACGAGGTGGAATTGATCGATCCCATCAATGAGGCGTTCGATCCCTATTTCCATGAGGCCATTGAGGTAATTCCGGACACTTCGGTACCTGATGGCACGGTGATAAAAGTGGAGACAAAAGGATATGTCCTGAAGGATATGGTACTTAGAGCTGCGAAGGTCAGTGTTTCAAAAGGAGGCGAACCCCGCAAGAAGATATCGAGCAAGAAAAATGGGGAACAGAAAGAGAAAGAGAAAGAGAAAGAGGAAGAGGAGGAGATCACGGACCTGGATGAGATCGAGGAGGTCGAGGATATGGAGGAGCTGGAATCCGAGTGATATTGAAGGAATATTCTATGGCTCCCCTACCCGAAAAATATGATTAGCCAGTATATGCTCCAGGCCCCATGAGAAATAATTTCCAGTAAAAGGACGAATATAGAAATATATTTATAGTAAAGTATAGTTGGAACGAATCTGTTTGATGCAGGTATATTCGGTCTATAAAAACTTCTTGATAATGATATATGCGTTCGTAAGATGTCACGAGGTGGATCAGCATGGCAAAGGTTATCGGTATAGATCTTGGAACAACTTATTCAGCAATGGCAGTTCTGGAGGGCGGCGAACCCGTGGTCATACCAACTGCGGAAGGGACCAGGACGATGCCTTCCGTTGTCGCCTTCACGGAGGACGGAGAAATACTTGTAGGTCAAGTCGCAAAAAGGCAGGCTGTGACCAATCCCGAGAGGACGATATCCTCGATAAAGAGAAAAATGGGAACCAAATACAAGGTCAAGGTGGATGAAAAGATCTACACTCCTCAGGAGATCTCGGCCATGATCTTGAGGAAGCTCAAGAAAGATGCCGAGGATTATCTTGGCGAGGAGATCGACAAGGCAGTTATCACTGTCCCTGCATACTTCGAGGACCCCCAGAGACAGGCAACCAGGGATGCGGGAAGGATCGCTGGACTGGATGTACTCAGGATCATCAACGAACCGACCGCTGCATCATTGGCATACGGCCTTGACAAGCAGGAGATCGAGCAGACGATACTTGTCTTCGACCTTGGGGGCGGCACATTCGATGTTTCCATCCTTGACATAGGAGAAGGTGTTTTCGAGGTAAAGGCCACATCGGGAAACAATCTCCTGGGTGGGGATGACTTTGATGCAAGGATAATGGATTGGATCATCGAAAAGTTCGATGAGGAGACAGGAATATCCCTTCGTGATGATAAAAATGCCATGCAGAGGTTGAAGGAAGCAGCGGAGAAGTCAAAGATAGAACTCTCGTCCAGACTTGATACGAATATAAACCTGCCCTATATCGCAGCCGACAGGGATGGCCCCAAACATATTGACTACACACTGACACGGGCCAAATACGAATCCCTGACGGAGGACCTGATCGATGCGACCAAGGGCCCCACGAAGAGATCCCTTAAGGATTCCGGCCTGACACCAAAGGAGATCCAGCAGATACTTCTGGTTGGCGGGATGACAAGAACCCCCGCAGTACAGAATTTTATTAAGGAGTTCTTTGGAAAGGCACCGAACAAGGGTATCAACCCTGATGAATGCGTCGCCGTTGGAGCAGCAATTCAGGGAGGAGTGCTCACCGGAGAGGTCAAGGATGTTCTCCTTCTTGATGTAACACCATTGTCCCTTGGTGTGGAGACTGTTGGCGGACTTACATCGAAACTGATACCGAGGAATACAACAATACCCTGCAGAAAGAACCAGATCTTCTCCACCGCTCAGGATAACCAGACATCCGTTGAGATACATGTAACTCAGGGGGAGAGGGAAATGGCGACAGATAACAAATCCCTTGGAAAGTTCCATCTGATAGGAATTCCCCCCGCTCCCAGAGGAGTACCCCAGATCGAGGTCACTTTCGACATAGATGCCAACGGTATCGTGAACGTATCCGCAAAGGACCTGGCAACCGGGAAGGAGCAGAAGATCACAATACAGCCTTCATCCGGTGTTACGGAAGATGAAGTAGCCAGGATGATTGAGGATGCAGAGAAGTACGAAAAGATCGACAAGAAGAAGAAAAAGCTGGCAGAGCTCAGGAACCAGGCAGATGCCATGATATACTCCACCGAGAAGGCTATGATCGAACTTGAGGATAAGCTCGACAAGAACAAAATGAAGGATACGAAGATGGCATTGAAGGAGCTCAAGGTAAAGATGGAAGGCAAGAACGTCAAAGAGCTCAAAGAGGCCATAGACGCTCTGACGGAGAGGTCCCAGAGCCTGTTCGCAGATGCATACTCCAGCGTGGGTAGAGAGGACGAAGAGGGTTACGAACCCATAACCATCAAATGTCC
>JAFGJI010000187.1 GCA_016929175.1 Thermoplasmatota archaeon
CCGCTTGCTCTGATATCGATCGATATGGGTACTTCATCATCGACGTCCGTCACGATGCCATCGAATTCCATGGAACGCCCCGATAAAGATACTGAGATCCCCCTGTTCTTTTCGTCAAGAAGTTCGGAGACCATGCTGGTTACCTTCTCCCTGATCTCATCCTCGACCTCGGAGCGGTTCACCATACCCATTCTGTCAAGAAGCCTTATGAGGTCGCTCGTCAGATAATCCAGTTCATAATCCAGCTCGGTGCTGATATCATAATCCTGCGGATCGAACCTTATCCGGTGAAGTGAGATGGTCCCGTTAATCTCGACATCTATCTCCATGTCCGAAATATAGTGTGAATTCACATCCGAGAGGTCGATATAGGCTTCCAATTCGACCTTCTCGCTTTCATAGACCGGTGCAAGATCAGAGCCTATGGTCTTGTAACCCCCTGAATAGCTGTAGGTGTTCCTCTCATCGGTGGAGAGAACAGGCTCCTCGTCCAAAAAAAGAAGGTTGTCGGGAAGTGTTATGTTCACGGTTATCCTGTCATCCGTCAAGTATTCCATTTCCCTTCTTATCCGGAGCCCCCCGTTCAGTAATCCGACCAGATCCTCTCGCTCATACCCTTCGAGGATGTCCAGCTCTATAGGGGATGAGCTGCTCACGAACACACGGTTCGCTGATAGGTCGGATATGATATCGGATAGGTCAGAGCTATACTCCGGCTTTTCGTATTCATCCATTCTCATTTCGGAAACGATCTCCAAAGAAGCTACGTCGAACTTGTCCGATAGGCTGCCCTCGATCTCGTCGGAAACCTGCTCCTCGAGATCCTCCATGTTCTCCTCGATAAGTACCCCCTCACCCAGAGCGAACCTGATGAAACCCGGGGACAGTGTGGATGGAAGGGCCATCGAAGCTGGCAGTTCATCCAGGGCTCCGGACCTTTCTGGGTCTAGGGGTCCGAGGCCGACCCAACCCTCGATGTTCATGGAATCAAGTTCGTACCAATCAACCTCGATCGATCCCTCGATGACCTCTTCGTCCATCATCGTGACTTGGTCCGCTGCAAGGCTGAATGTGAAATGATCGACGAACTCACCATCCCAACTGTCAACTGACCTTGAATAGTAACCCCCGACCGGTGCGGGGCCCATCCCGCTCAGGACCACCTCGATCCCTCCATCCCCGACTGGGTCCCAGCTCGAAGGGAAGAGATATTCTATTATCTGGCCTGTTTCTGCTCTCAAGGTAACCGTCCTTGTAAACTCGAATCCAGACATCAGCATTCCAAGGATGAACACATCTATCCTGTCGGCGTCCAACCTTTCCAGAATATCCTCGTCCAGATAACGGGCCAGATCAATGGTCCCGGAGACGTCCATCTCGTAAACAACGGGAGTGGAAACGTTCGCTCCGTTTTCTAGAGAGCCCTTGTCAACGGAGGATCGGACCACATGGAGATCATCGCCGCCGAACGAAAAAGATGTCAGGTTCTCGATCCTCTCTTCGATCCCGTTCTTCAGCATGCTGATGGTCTCATTGGGCTGTGATGAGTACAAACCTCTCAGTTCTTCGGTATCGAAGGTCTCGTTATCGATCACTATCGCAATGATATCGACGTTCACATGCAATGAATAATGGGACATCCCCTCGAACTCCACCTCGATCGTAATCCTGAGATCTTCCTCTGCACCCCTGACGGGAATTCCGTCAGACGCTCCCGCCAAAAGGAAAAAGGGGGTCACAAGGCTTAAAAAAAGGAATGAAACGAGCATTCGGCAGCATCCCGAGGCTTCCATGCAGGAACGAAATAACATATATTACAAAATACTTGTTATCACATTTTGTTTACAAAGGAACATGTGTGGTTGCGATGACCGACCCGATCCTGGACCATGAGGCGGATCTATATCCGAACAGTTTCACCGCATCGATAAGTATGCAGGAAGCCGAGAGGTTCAGGGCCATTCTGATGGATAACAACATCTTTGATCCGGAAAGGTCTATCGGAAGGGACGAGATGGTACATTTTCCCGTGAGGTTGCCTGAAGGACGGGACATGGAATGGTTCATCTGGCTGATCGAAGATCTGGCGGATCAGGTGCTCATTTCGGAAGCGGGGGCAATGACCATGCCGCGTCAGAGGAAGCGGACCCCATTCCAGGAGATAAGGAGCATCCTCGAGACTGAACTGGAGCCGCATGAGGTCCAGCTCCTCCCTGATAAATGGGAGATGATTGGCGACTGTCTGGTTCTGAAGATCGATGAGGGACTGCTTTACAGCCTTGATACCCTCTGCAGGACATATCAGGAGGTACTCGGAGCGAGGTACACGCTGGTGGATATGAACGGGATCCACGGCGAGCTCAGAAAACCGGAATTCATAACGGCCAGCGAGCCGAAGGACGGGAACTGGGACGTCGTGCACACGGAGAACGGTGTGAGATACCGTCTCGATCCCAGGAAGGTAATGTTCTCATCCGGGAACATCGACGAGAGGACCGGGATGGTGGAGATCATCAGGAATGGGCCCAGACCTCCCGGTCTTGTGGGAACCGATGAAGGGGAGGTGGTCGTGGACATGTTCGCTGGGATCGGATACTTCTCCATCCCGATCGCCCTGGGGTGCAATGTGAAGAGCGTTCGGTCGATCGAGAAGGACCCTGTCTCTTACGAATATCTCCTGAAGAACATCGAGGATAACGGGGTCAAGGGAAAGGTGATACCCCTGCTTGGGGATAACAGGGAGGTCGACCCAGGAGCACCCGCAGACAGGGTAATGATGGGATATGTCGGGGGAACAATGGAATTCCTGGACAGGGCGGTCGTCCTGATATCCCCCAAGGGTGCGATCATACATCTTCATGACACGGTGAAGGTCGAGGACGGATACGTTTGGCTGACGGCCCGGGCATGCAATAGACTGAAGGAACTTGGGTGGGGGTCCGAAGTTATCGGCCACAGAAAGGTCAAATCCTATGCACCGAGGATAGATCACATAGTCATCGATATAATGGCGACGCCACTTTGATACGTAAAACTTTAAGATAACCTTACCCGATAACAAGACAGGTGAAATGGTGAAGAACATCATCATCGCCGGCGGGGGAGATGTCGGTTACCATCTGGCAAAAACGCTGTCCGAGGAAGGGCACCGGATAACCTTGATCGAGAGGCTGGAAGAGATCACCGAGAAGCTTGAAGCACTGGATATACTTGTCGTAACGGGTAACGCTGCTTCTCCGTCGGTCCTCCAGAAGGCATACATAAGCTCTGCCGATATGTTCATTGCCGTAACCGGAGTGGACGAGGTGAACATGGCGGCCTGCGCCATAGCGAAGAACCGCGGCTGCAGGACCATGGCAAGGATCAACAGTGCTGATTACATAGAAAAACCTGTCAGCACCGAGGACCTGAAGGATGCGGGTATAGACCTTGCCTTCTGCCCGGAGCTCATATCCTCCGAACACATGGCGAACATACTGAACATCCCGCTCATGCTGGATTCTCCTCTTTTCCTTCAGGAAAAGGTCCGGGTTCTCGAGGTCCGGGTGGACAAGAACTCCAGGGCCTCCGGAAAGGAGCTTAAAAAGATCTCATATCCACCGGATGTCAATCTGATCTGCATCTTCCGGAATGAGAACGTGATCATACCCCGGGGCAATGAAAGGCTGCAGCCCAACGACAGGGTAATTGCTGTTGCTTCAAACGAGGGCAGCGAGGTTTCCTTCCAGGTGCTGAGCAGGATGCTAGGTGTTCCCCTTAGGGGGGATTTCAAGAAACCCATAGATAAAGTGATGATCGCTGGCGCTTCAAGGATCGGCTATCATATGGCCCGCCTTCTTTCGGAGCGGAACATGTCCGTTCTCATGATCGACGAGAGCGAGGCCCGATGCAGGGAGATGTCAGAGAAACTGCCCGATGTGCTCGTAATAAACGGTCAACCTACCGACAAGGAGCTTCTAAAGGAGGAGGGAATATCGGAAACAGATGCATTCCTGGCCGTCACCGACAAGGAGGAGGTGAACATACTCACATCCCTGCTGGCCAGGCAGTACGGTGCAAAAAGGTCCATCGCCCTCGTGGACAAACCGGGCCTGAGGTCGGTCCTTGAAGAGGCAGGCATAGATCTGGTGGTCTCGCCAAGGTCCGCCACGCTGTCAACGATCCTGAAATATTTCCATCAGGACGATTTCGATTCGGTGGGAACCCTCGGCCATGCGGATGTCCAGGTCATCGATATCAGGGTCAGGGAAAGATCAAAGGCTGCCAACCGGAGGTTGGATTCGATAATGAGGTTCAAGAAAAGGGACATGCTTGTTGGTGCGATCGTTCGCGGGAACAATGTCATAATACCCCATGGTGACACATTCATTCACCCCAAGGACAGGCTTTTGATCTTCACGAAGAGCAACACCCTGAAATGGGTAAAGGATTACTTCTAGGGGGCCTCGATTGAAGCTCCGGAGGATCGTGGTAACCGTCGCACGTTTCAATATCGTCATTCTCCTTTTGATGATGATCGCCTTCCTTGTGGACCTTGTCTCTGGCGATCTCGGTCCCGGGAACATTCTCAGGTTCACGCTGCCGTTCGCTTTTTCGGCCCTTGTCTACATCACGGTCATGCTGCTGTCCGGGAAACCGGACCGGATGACCAGAAAGGAGAGATACACCTCGACAATGGCCTCTTTCTTCTACCTGGTGATCATCTGCGCGATCCCCTTTATGATCGATGGTATTGTCGGACCTGCCGGGGCGATCTTCGAATCGATGGCGGGTCTGACCACGACAGGTCTTTCCTCATTGGACCCTGTCGAGACCGCATCTGCGGGGCACGGGCTTCTTTTCTTCAGAGTATCCCTTCAATGGGCGGGGGGTCTGTTCTACCTGGTGTTTGCATTCATGTTCCTTTCCGACCTCGCGGATGTGGCAAAGAGATCGGCGGACAGGAGGATATTTTCAAGAATAGGGCTCGTTCCCAACCTCTCGACGCTGCTTCAGAACCTTGCGGTGATCTACGGCATATTCACGGCCCTGTCGTTCATCTCCTTCTATCTGGGGGGCATGGGGCTGTTCGATGCAGTATGCCTCTCACTTTCAACGGTCAGCACTGGCGGGTTCACATCGACTGGCAGGGTCATTGGGGCAGGGCCCGGGATACATGTCATTGTCATGGTGTTCATGTTCCTTGCAGGCATGGGGTATTATGTCCACATGAGCATCTTCTCTGCGAGGGGGAGAATGCGGACCATCCTCGA
>JAFGJI010000188.1 GCA_016929175.1 Thermoplasmatota archaeon
CCCATCAAGATAACCTCTCCCAAGAGGCCATTGAAGATAACCTGTCCCCACTGCGGGGCAAAGGGAACCATCAAGGGTTCTCCCTCCAAGAAGAAACCTGCCCGTGGAGAGGATAAGGGTTCCAAGGAAACCGAGGAAGAGGAAAGACCAAGGAAGAAGGTCAAGAAGCCCTCCGCAGAAGATAGAGAAGAGGAGAGACCGAAGAAGAAGGTGAAAAAACCTGTCAAGGACGAGATGGAGGGAGAGGACAAGAGACCAAAGAAGAAGGTCAAGAAGGAACCCGATCACGAACCCGTATCCATTGATTGCCCCAAATGTGGAGAGGAGATAGAGATAGATTCACCCGAGAGGCCTCTCAGGGTACAGTGTCCGGGGTGCGGGGCCAAGTTGAAGATCGCGGAATGAAGAGAATACATCTGGACGAAAGGGCATTTCCTTGATCATTTGCCGCACGGACTTGGATAGAATAAAATAGGATAATGATATAATGAGCATCCCCCTAGAAAGGTGATAGGTTGGCCGATGATTATTACGTCATACTTGGGATAGAGGAAGATGCTACCCAGGATGATGTGAAGAGGGCTTACAGAAAGCTCGCCAAGATCATGCACCCCGACCTGAACAAGAACGATCCGACCGGAGCGGCCGAGACATTCAAGAAGGTGAAGGAAGCATATGAGGTCCTCTCAAACCCTCTTAAAAGGGAAAAATATGACCTTGAACTCATGAGAAGAGGCTCAGGTCTTTTCACATCAAATCCGCCACAACAGTCTCAGGGGTATGCATATACTGGCCCTCCTCTGGCCCCCCAGAGGGGTTCCGATGTGAAACTTGTCATGAAGATACTCTTTCAGGAATCCTTCACCGGTGTCAAGAAAGGCATTGACGTGAAGATGCCCGTAAGGTGCACCAACTGCGGGGGTTCAGGCTCCGCTCCGGGTACACCCGTATCCTCCTGCCCAACATGCAGGGGTTCCGGTGCCCTGCTTCAACCTGTCCAGACCCCGCAGGGGTATATCAACCAGCGGATCGTGTGCACCACCTGCAACGGAAGGGGGATCCTGATGCAGAACTTCTGCCAGAGATGCTCCGGTATAGGGTTGGTCAACGGTTCCGAAAATGTGGTTATATCTCTCCCGCCTGGTGTTGAGGATGGTGCAATAATCAAACTGAACGGAAAGGGAGGATACGGTCTGGGCAACGGTCCGAGGGGGGATCTTCTCATCACGGTGAACGTGGAGGAGGTTCCGAACATGAAGCGTGTGGACAACGATCTGTATATCGAAGAATCCATATCCCTCCCCAAAGCCGTTTTCGGTGGGAAGCAGAGGGTCTTCACGCTGGAAGGAAGAAGGACCCTCAGGATACCCCCAATGACAAGGAGCAGGACCGAGTTTCTCATCGAGAGCGAGGGGTTCCCCGATCCAGTCACGGGTGAACATGGCGACCTCTACGTGGTCGTATACATAGACCCACCGGAGGACCTCAGCGAGGGTGCGAAGAAGGCTCTGAAGAAATTTGCTATGGAGATGGGGGAGGACCTCAACGACCTGGGCCTTTAGTTCCACATGTACCAATTTTTAAATATGGGAGCTCTTCTCCCAAAGTTGGTCTGATGATAACACTGGTTGGTATCGGTCACGTTTTCTCGATCAGGGATGCCGTGAAATACATCATTTACACAAGGAGACCGGATGCGGTCTGTCTGGAACTGGATAGATTGCGGTTCGATGCACTGGAGAACAATACAAGGGGGCAGGGAGATGCACCGTTCCTCTTCAAGAGGCTGCAGGCGATCTACGACAAGGCCGCCGAGACCCAGGGCGCCCAGGTCGGGGAGGAGATGCTCGGAGCCGCAGAGGCCGCCGACGAAACGGGTGTCCCGCACTACTTCATAGACATTGAAGCATCGCCCATGGTGATGGATATCTTCCATAAGCTCTCTGTTTCCGAGAAGCTCAAGCTGTTCGGATCGGTCATAGGAGCTTCATTCCTTCCAAGAAAGACCCTTGAAGAGGGGATCAAGGAGATAGGCGAGAACCCGGACAAGTACATGGAACAGTTCGAGAGTTACTTTCCGAGCCTGAAACATGATATCGTGGACTTCAGGGACCGCTACATGTCAAGCAGGATACTCGAGATATCAAGAAAGCACGACAATGTCCTTGCCGTTGTTGGTCAGGGTCATATAAAAGGGATGATGGGTCACCTCGAACCTCATGGACTGGAAGTGGTCCCACTCAAGGAGGTCCAGAGGATCGCGAAGGGTCTCGAGGAAGGGACCATCAAATTGCCCTCACCCAAACCCATGAAGCACGATGCAACTTCCAACAGGGATGTGCATTTCAGTTTTTCAATGAATATGGATGTGATGGAGGACAGATCGTGAAGACCAAGAAGAAGATCGCAATGACGTTGTTCTTTCTGCTTGGGCTCTCGACCCTCCTGTTCGGAGCTTTCATTCTCTACATAACGTATGACCTGGAATCCCTGGATGGAAGGACCGTCCTTACCGGAGAGGTCAAAGATACGGACGATATGCCCATCGAAGGGGTCGAGATCAGGTGTGATGACAGGGAGACCCTGTCCGATGCGGATGGTCAATGGACCCTGAAGGGGGTACCCGAGGGACTGGTGACCGTGGACCTCTACCACCCCGGTTACGTCAGACTTTCCATCAAGTGGTTGGCCTACCCGCTATCGGACCTGGAGGAGGGGGTTGATAACAGCTCCAACGATCTGACATATTCCCTTGAGAGATCCGGAGACGACGGGATCGTCCTCAAAAGGGAGATGGAGATCATTGAACGGTCATTCTATACTGATGGGGATCTGACCCTGAGCGTGAACCTTTCCGCCATGGAACCTGGCGATTTCACGGAGATATTCTATTCGAACGCAACAAAAGACCTGAGAACACAACCTCTCGGCCAAGGCATCACGAGACTGGTTGTATCCGGAAACGGAAGCTTCAGGATCGGTCTTGAAAACGAGGGGCCTTTCCTTTACGGTTTTCACCCTGTTCCGGGAGAGATAGATGTAACGGATGCACTCATGGAAATGATTGCTTCGGGCAGGGATCTCCAGTGGTCCGGGTTGACGGGTATTCTGAACGTATCCCTGCAGACAACCGAGGAGAAGCACGGCTCAAGGGTAATTATCAGAGACAATCTGACCGGAAATATACTGGTCCGGAGAGAACTGGAACTCCCCGCCGGTGCAGTGTTCTCCCTCCCCTCAGGAGTCTATGTGATAGAAGTTACCAGCAGGTTCTATCGTGATGTGCAGTTGACCGGTGTGGTGGTCCCGGAGGGGTCCAGAAATGATATACAGGTCGATATGGAGGAAGCTGATACCGAGAGCCTGCTGAAAGAGCTGTCAGTGAAGGGTAACTTTACCATTGCCGTTTCCTACATTCTGATATCCGTGGTACTTTTCTTCGGAGGTTACTGTCTGAAGAAGGGAGGGTCCTGGGCGGTCCTCCTTATCCTTGCTTTCGTTGGATTCCTTTCAAGAGGCCCGATAGACCTGTTCATCTTCAATATAAATTCCCTTCTGGCGATAGTACTGGTCGTGGTGCTTTTCAGCATGAGGGGAGACTACAATCTCAATAAACAGAAGAAGATGCAACAGAGGGAAGGGACCGGATGACCCCCTCATTTCTCCATGGAAAGCGCCATGGTTCTCTCGATATCTTCGACGATCTCCTTGAGCCCTCTCTCCGCGTCCCGGAGGAAGACGGGATCACTGCGGAAATGGTCTCCATGCGGACATGAGGTGTCGATCACCCCTCCGCGGTCGCCAAGGGTCATGGGGAAAACCCTGCAGGCGGTGGGTCTGTTGTGATAAACGGAGCATTTACCATCCTTCAGGAATATACATTCTCCATTAACGAAGACAAGTTCCTTGAGGTTGTGCTTCCATTTTGATGGTTTTGCAAATGTCTGCTCGTAGTGGCCCATGGTGAGAAGTCTGTCAATATCATTGTGTGTCAGAATGATCTCCCTTTCGCGGCAGCAGAGGCTGCATTTCATGTCATCGCATACGGTCAATGTGCATCCCGTCCAAGAGTTGCATATTATCGATTCGGTGGTATAAAAATATTTTGTGAGGTCATTTCCTTTGAATACCATTAAGTGGGTATTTATCATTATTTTTTGGTTATAATGTATAAAATTGGCGCATATCACGATGAGACACCTGCCCAATGCTGGAGGGCATGTAACTGATGAAAGGCCTCTTGACTTTGTCGTGGTGAACATCAAGCTGGTTGCCATGTCATTAAACAAAGTATTAATAAAACAAGCTGGATTTACCAGAAATGCCGCTTTCGGGGGGGGCCTCATCAGATGGTCGATTATGAGTATGGAAAGATAAAGACCGGTCTTTTTTCGGGAAAGGCCGTCGGTTACGAGAGCAAGCTCGTGAGGCCTACAGCCACAGGCGAGGTAAGGTCCTTGACGATGTACGATTATGATACTTCCAAAAGGCTCGGGAGCATGGAATACGAGATAGACGGATCCCAGGTAAAGGTGAACGGCTTCTCCTTCACGGAATGGGGCGATATGCGCCTTCCCGAGGGGTTCATAAACTACTTTTTGAAGAAGATGAAGAAAAGAGGAGTGAAGAACGTTGTGGTGGAGCTGTACGATGTTGATGCGAACACACACAGCAAGCTCACTGTCTTCAAATCGATGAAGTTCGTGACGGATACCACGGGCAACATGACCGGTTATCAGTCCTGGATGCTGAAGAGGGACCTGTGAGGATGATCAGATGTACCCTGGTGGACGGATGAACCCCCGTCAGATGGAGCGCATGATGCGCAAGATGGGTCTGAACATGGAGGAGATGGAGGGGGTGAAGGAGGTGGTCATCTATACCGAGACCAAGGAGGTCCACATATCGGATCCACAGGTGACCATCATGAACGTTCAGGGGGAGAAGAACTTCCAGATACAGGGAAAGGTCACGGAGAAGGTCCTCAAGGAGGAGATCCCCGAAGGCGACATACTGCTGGTGATGGACCAGACAGGGGCATCAAGGGAGGATGCGATAAAAGCCCTTGAAAAAGCGGACGGCGAGCCTGCTGAAGCGATCATCCTTCTTATGGGGGGGTAGATGGAAGTATTATCGATCTCCTCTTTGTCACCATAATTTGGATCGCAAAATGCGATCGAATTTTCCCGATCTCGGGCAATCTAGAATTTCCCTTTGTTTCGTTGCTGTTCATTCACTGACCTCCGATCCTGGTACATTGCTTTGACCATCATTCACCTATCATTTTCATTGGATCCTTCGGAGATTCTTATCATCGACTAACACTCGATCCTCCCCGAACGTTCCTTCACTTTGTTCATCCACTTCCCACGTTGACAACTCACCCTTCAGCGCTCAGTTCGATCATCGCTTGAAGAGAAAGGGAAAATTGAAATTGATTATATACCCACATTGCTATCATGACCCAATGACCTTGGATGAATTGACAGTACTGTATCTGAATTGCCATGAGGCAGTAAGAGAGATCATCAGGGAAAAGACCGGAGACTATCCCAAAGATTACAAGAAATATGAGAAAAGCAGAATAGATAGGTACTTCAAGACCATACCTTACAAAGGGAAGAATCTGCTAGATTTCACTTCAAATATGATGTCCGAACTAATAGTGACACATGGACTATCCAACACAAATCACCGTACAACAATCCTTTTCATGGGCGTATTACTAGATGAACTTGACATTCAATTCCCGAATTATGACATAACCGATGAAAAAGATAGATGGATAGAAGATTGCAACAGATACATCGATGGGTCCAAGGCTATTTTGAAAGATCGAAAAACGGATAAACAATACAAGGAAAAACATCTGGAATGGACAAGAAAATGGCTAACTGAAGTGACAGACCATCAATCCCTGAGTTCCGGAATGATGTCCTTCCATCTCTTGACGACCCTCAGGAAGGTATCGTCCTCTTCCGATCGTCTTCTATCTTCGATCATCAGGTAATTCCATGAATTCGAGGGTATATAATAGTATCCCATTCATAACTGGATGGTCACATTTCTTTCACCCTTACTTTCGTAGACTTGATCAAGAGCACAGAAAAGGCCAGGGAAATATTTTCTCTCTCCTTCCTGTTCCGCGATCCGGCATCCTCCTCCCTCCTATCTTTCTCGAAATATTTTGAAGAAAGATCTTCAGGAGGAAAAAAATGAGCTGGCCGAACCATCTTACAAAGTTATCGAACGAATCCTACAAGCATTTCGTCGCCAAAGCAATCTTGTTCTGGATTCTCCGGAATATGAAACATGATGTCTCATCCTAGTGGAAGGTCCCAAATGGTTATATTGATCTCTGCGATAAGACAACAAGGACCTTGTATGAGATCGAGTTCCATGTTTCGAAGAAGTACCGGAACCGGAAGATCGAGCAGTATAGGATGTCAAGTTATGAGATCATCATCGTTGATTGCTCAAAAATGCCGGATGTGGTTGATGACATACGTTCTTACCTGGAACAATACATCGTTCCTGATTGATCACCTTCGATACTGTTTTTCTTGCACATCGATTATACTACTTTTTCTCTCAACGTCACAAATTCTGTTTAGGACGTGACATGTTTTCTCACTGGTTCCAGGTAATTTTCCAGTTCAGCTTTGGTCCCGAATTTGATGACGTTGCATTTAATATGGTTCGAAATTACCTTCGTATGAATCGAGAAAGAATTTACCAGTTCCATTTATCATTAATTGATATTGAATTACTATTGTCATTTCTTTTTCGATTGTTATTGATTTTTGATAATTTGTCTTTGTATCAAACTCATTTGCTTGAATTATATGTTTTCCGCTTGACAATTGATAATCATTAATATATGTCCATAATTCTTCTTGTGAAGAAACTGTTTGATTGAAGATATTTTTCGAATTTAAATTAATTGAAATATTTACATTAATTTGAACCATACTACAATTCTCAACAAAAAGATGAACAGTATAATTATTTGAATTTTCAGAAATACATCCACTAGTTAGTATCTGTGAAAAAAAAAGTAATAAAACAATGTAAATTTTTTCTATATTCATATAATCCCTCCTTCAATCATTAACAGAATCTCCATGATTTATATATGTAAAGTCCAAATAGGTCCACTCAGTATCAGTCAATCCACAATATTCCCAATTATCATCTGAGTAATACATAGTTGTTTTGTCATTTGGTGTTATAAGAACTCCATTGGGATATCGATGACCTTTTTCTCCTGTTATTGGATTTTGATCATTTAGATCCCATAATCTAAAATTATGACACATTTCATCCATAAATAGATGTGCATCTCTTCCCGTACTTGAGGATTTTGCGAAAATAAAATCATCACCTTCTCCAGATTTTGGTCTTTCAGAGACACCTGCAGATCCACCATCACTTTTTTCTCCTTTATCAATGATGATACAATAATGGAAAATATGCCATCTTTCCTTCATAAAATTATTATTGGTGCCGTATGTTACACTATTATTTATCCAACAATCTTCTGGTTGTGTAAATCCATCACCCCACTTGTATTTTTTCATCCAGCGAGTCTCCATACAGATATCCTTCTTGTTTGGATCGGAACCGTATTCCTGACACTCATATTCCACACGGTCATAAAGACCATTCCTATCGACATCGTTAATGTCATTTAGGGTCCATCCTCCATTCTTCGGATCGGTCTGTCGGAAATGATCCACGATCCATGATCATACGAGATATTGTTACGATCGGAATTTATAGCTTTGGGACCGATGCGCAGAAGATATTCCACCGAAGGACAGAAAGGCTTTTACCCTTGGGATATATGGGCCATCCGGGTGATAAAATGACACTTATCGAGGATATAGTCATCAGGAAGATCCTCGACAGCAGGGGAAACCCCACCGTCGAGGTCGAGGTCTGGACCGAGAGCGGGTTCGGAAGGTTCGGGGCCCCCAGCGGGGCAAGCACCGGAGCCCACGAGGTGATGGCGGTCCCCAAGGTGGGGATCGACAAGGCCATCGAGGTTTTCCAGGAGGAGGTGGTCCCCGCCTTCATAGGTTTCGACTCCCTCGACCAGGAAGAGCTGGACTACCAGCTCGTTGACATCGACGGGACCAAGGACCTCTCCAGGATCGGGGGCAACCTGACGGTCGCGCTCTCCCTCGCCAACGCCAAGGCAGCCTCGGAAGCGCTCGGCATACCGCTTTACAGATACATAGGAGGAATGATGGGCTGCGATCTCCCCTACCCGATGGGCAACGTCCTCGGGGGCGGAAAGCACGCCATAGGCGGCACCGACATCCAGGAATTCCTTGTCATACCGCAGGGAGGAACGTTCACCGATTCCGTCTTCGCGGGGGCGATGGTCCATAAAAAGGTCGCTTCCATCCTGAAGAAGAGGTTCCCGACTGCAGCATTGGGAAAGGGTGACGAGGGAGCCTGGGTGGCGAAGGTGACCAACAACGAGGCCATGGAGATAGTCTCCCAGGCATGCATGGAGGTCGGGGACGAGGTCGGTTTCACGATCCAGCCCGGTATCGACGTGGCAGCATCCTCCTTCTTCAAGGACAAGAAGTATCACTACGCCGACAGGAAGCTGGATACCCAGGGGCAGATAGCCTACATGGCGGAGCTGGCCGACAAATATGAACTCTTCTCCATCGAGGACCCCCTGGATGAGGAGGATTTCGAGGGGTTCGCGGAACTCACGGAAGAGATAGGGGAGCGCTGTCTCATAATAGGAGACGACCTCTTCGTGACCAACGAGGAGAGGCTCTTGAGGGGCATAGAGGCGGGTTCCTGCAATGCCATTCTCATAAAACCCAACCAGATAGGGACCCTTACAAGGACCATCGATACGGTAAAGCTCGCCAACGAAGCGGGATACCAGAACGTCATCTCTCACCGCAGCGGGGAGACGACGGACCCCGCCATTGCACACCTCGGGGTCGCCTTCGGGTCGATCTGCATAAAGACGGGAGCCGTTTCCGGAGAACGCATCGCAAAGCTCAACGAGCTCATAAGGATCGAGGAGGAGATTTGAGAGCCCCCCGCATCGAAAACATTTTTCTAGGTGTACATTCTCCACTCATGCGGGCGTTCAGATGAGAATACTGAAAGGCACATCGAATCCCGCTCTGGCAGAGAACCTGTCCAAGGTCCTGGGCGCGAGTATGGTCGACCGGGAGCTTGCAAGGTTCCCCGACGGGGAGCTCTACTTAAGGATAAAGGAGAGTGTGGAGGGTCAGGACATCGTCCTGGTCCAGTCCACCTACCCCGACGATAATTCCGTGCAGTTCCTGCTTCTTTCGAGTACCTTGAAAGACCTCGGCGCGCGTAGCGTCATAGGCGTGATACCCTACTACGGTTATGCCAGACAGGACAGGGTCTTCAAGGATGGAGAATCCTTCTCTGCGAGGACCATGGCACGACACCTCCGGATGGACCTTGACCATGTCATCTGCGTGAACCTCCACAAGGAGGCCACACTCTCCGCATTCGATCCCTTGAAGAGTGCCGCAAACGTCTCGGTGATGGGTGTCATAGGATCTTTCGTAAAGAACAAGGGTGTGGAATTTGTCCTTTCTCCCGACAAGGGGGCGATAGGATATGCCCGTGAAACGGCCGGTGCGGCAGGCTGTGGGTTCGACCATCTGGAGAAGACCCGGATCGACGGGAGATCCGTCATGATGACCCCGAAGAAGCTCGACGTCAGGGGCAAGGCCGTCTGTATCGTTGACGATATCATTGCCACTGGGGGAACGATCCTGAAAGCCCAGGAATTGCTAAGGGGCCAGGGGGCCAGGGAGGTATTCGCCTGCTGCGCACACGGCCTGTTCACGGGCGGCGGCAGGGACCGATTGGAACCTGTCCTGGACGGTCTTTTCTCATCCGATACCATCGAGAACCCGACCTCTTCCTTCTCGGCTGCAGTTCCCGTTGCCACAAGGATAAGAGAGATACTGGAGTGAAAATATGACGACATTTCCGGATATCCAGGGAAAGAGGCTCCATTCGAGCTTCATACTTAGCAGGGTCGGCATCAGCGGAGTGAAGCGCCCGGTCACCATCAACAGGCCGAAAGGGAGTATTTCCCTGGTCCCCGAGTTCGACATATCGGTGGACCTGCCGGCCAGGCAGAAGGGGTCCCACATGTCCCGCCATCTGGAGGTCATCAACAAGGCCATCGACATGGCGGTGGAGGAGCAAAATGATTCTCTCGAGAAACTGGTGGAGAGGATAACGCGCGAGCTTTTAAGGTCACACGAGTACGCAACATATGCGGATGTCAGGCTCTCGGCCGATTATTTCCTTAAAAAGAGGTCCCCCGATGACCGGGAGGTTATCGAGAACTACAGGATATTCGCCGAGGCCAGGAGCAGGAGGGGGGAGAGGGATCCCTTCAGGTCCATCGGGGTGGAGGTTTCCGGGCTTTCAGCGTGCCCCTGCGCGATGGAGAACGTCCGCGAGCTCCTGAAGAGGGAACTGAGGAAGAACGGCGAATCGAAGGAAGCGGTATCGGTCCTCGACAGGGTCCCGGTCCCCACCCACAATCAGAGGAACAGGGCATTTATAGAGGTCGGTTGGACAAAAGAGCTCAATCTGGAAGCGGACGATCTTGTGGAGCTCCTCGAGAGCAACATCTCCTCGCCTACCTACGAGATGCTGAAGAGAAAGGGGGAAGCGGAGCTGGTCCTTGCCGCCCACAGGAACCCCAAATTCGTGGAGGACATAGTTAGGGACATCCTCAAGGATTTCCTGGAACGCTACAGGGAGCTTCCCGATGACGTCAAAATACACGTGAGGTCGGTATCCGAGGAATCCATTCACAAGCACGATGCGTTCGCGGAGAGGGTGACAGACCTCGGGACCCTCAGGAAAGGCTCCTTCTTTGAGAACGATACATTAAAATCATGAGAGAGCATATCCGGGAAATAGCAGGCAGGGGATACGATGGCAGATAAGAAGAAGGTCCTTGTTCCGACATCTGGTTACTACGCGGCGAAGGAGAGGGGGGACTACATAATCGATGTGGCAAAGAGGCTCGATGCGGACCTCATCGTTGTGCACGTGAGAGATCCCAACTACCTCAATGCTCTCAACAAGGAGAGCGACGGATGGGCGGCACTCAGGTTGTACGAGGAGAAGGGAAAGAACGCGGGCATCAATGTGGAGTCCTTTTTCACAAGCAGGCCGCTTGTCGAGACCCTGAAGGATTTTGCAGCCGAGAAGGAGGCCGATCTGATCCTGGTCGGAGCCTCGGCAGACAGGGCTATAGCGGAATGGGTGACCATGGAGTTGATGGGCGAGTGCGACGTTCCAGTCCTCGTGGTCCCTCAGGACCTTTCGGGACTCGTCTGATGTGAAACCTTACATTTACCGAACCCCCCCGTGTCAATTTCTATAGTCCGATCAGTTCGTTTGATCACACTTGACACAAGTGCGGACGGAAGATCGATATGGAACGCTCCGGAGAAAAGATGATAGAGTTCAGATGGACCACTTACTGCGACGGGGGGGAAGAGCTCATCGGAGAGCTGCTTTCCGGAACCCTTTCGGATGTCGGCAGGAGAGTGGTCCTTCTCCCGACCCGAAGGATAGTGCAGCAGGCGAAGCTCGGGATCGCTCTGAAGGGCGGAGGGTTCACGGGACCGCTGATAACCTTCAATGACCTTCCCAGATATCTGTATGATGTCCTGAAGGGTCCTCAGCCCGTGATGGAAACATCCGTTCGGGACCAGATCGTCAGAGGGATAATGCAGGATATCGACCTTCCCTCCCTTTCCAGGAAAGGTGATGTCAGACCGGGGATGGTGAGGTCCGTTTCCGCCGCCCTCGGCGAGCTCATGTCGGAGGGCGTCTCCCATAGGAAGTTGAAGGAGGTCGCAAGGAGCAGACGGTCGACGGACCTTGCCGGCATATACAAGCGCTACATGATGGAGATCAGGGAAAGGAACATCGTGGACCCGGACCTGCTGGCATTGGGATCGGTTTCTCTCCTTAGAGGTTCCGATCTCCGCCTGGACTCCCTAGGTGTATACCTTCCGGGAAGACTTCCGCGGTCGCAGCTCGAACTCCTGTCGCTTCTCATGACCCGGACCGACCACGTCATAATGATCGAGCATGCATCAAGGGAACCCCCCGAAATACCTGGCATTGCCAGGGTTCCTCCCAGACCCCGCCCGGACCCGCGGGTCCCTCTTCCAGGTGAAAAGGCCCTGTCAAGACTTGTGTCCGACAGGAAGATAAAAGCGATCTGCGGCACGGACCCTATGAACGAGACAAGGTCAGTGTTCAGGGACATCAAACGTAGATGTCTTGAGGAGGGACTCCCGCCGTCCAGCATTAGCATGGTTCTCCCCTCCAAGAGGTCCAGGGACGACGTTGTGCGGGCGGCAGCCCTGGAGTACGGTGTCCCTGTGGACCAGGGCGAGGACCTCCCCCTGGAGACCGTGCCGATCATATCGGACCTCATGATGCTGCTCGGTCTTCCCGGTAACGGTTTCAGGCGAAGTGAGGTGGTGGAGACGCTCTCCTCACCCTTCATGATGCTCGAAAGTGGGGACGGAACGAGGCTGACAGGTTTTGATCTCGAACTTCTCACAAGGCTTGCCGGGATGGGCCCCACGAGGAGGAGTCCGGAAGAGGGTTGGTCCAGACCTCTCATGGAACTCGCTGGCGTCGCCCCTGACCATGTAAGGGAACTCGCCATCAGGTTCCGCCCTCCTCTTCTCGAGCTTCTGGAAAAGCTCGATGCGGCCTCGAGAGGCCGCAGAACCGTGAAAGAGCATCTGGAGACCGTTTCCGGGATCATTTCTTACCTGAGGATGGAAGAGATGCTCGAGGTGGTCCTCGGGGAGGGTGAGAGGACCTCGAAGGCGGTGGGGGGGGAGGGACCGTTCGAGATGAACAGATCGGCCTTCAGGACGTTCCGATCGCTCCTGAGGTCGATCGAAAGAAGGTCGCGTGTTCTTTCCCTTGGAAGGACCCCTTTCCCGGAGTTCCTCAAATCCATCGGGATGGAGGTATCCCGCTCCAGGGTAAGGTCAGCTCCCAGATCTGCCGGTGTGCAGGTCATGGGACTTGAAGAGGCCGCAGGCCTGAAGCTCGGGACAGCTTACTTCATGGACCTGGTGGAGGGGTCCTTACCGTCCGTGGAAGGTTCCTTCAGGTTCCTGTCCGATCCCGAGAGGTTGGATCTCGGCCTTCCTGCAAGTTCGGACCGCAGAAAGGAGCTCGAGCTTCTCGCGATCACGATGGGATCCACGGACGAACCCGTGGTCTCACTCCACCGCAACGAAGGGGAGCGTCCGGTGCTCATCTCATCCTTCATAGAGGACCTGTCCCTGGACTGGACAGATACCGGTTCGGACCCGAGGTCCATTGTGGAGCTCCACCGCAGGATAGGCGAGCTGAATTCCACATCCATTTCCAGGGACCGAAGAGAATTCCTCTCACTCCCACACCTTCTATACAACTGCGGTGAGGACCAGGACAGGATCATGAGAGGGATGCTTTCCGGCAGAAAGAGGAGATGCAGGGAGTCGAACGAGCACTCCGGCAGGATAATGGACCCGGACCTGCTTGCCGCGATCCAGGACCGCTACGGCCGGGACCATGTATGGTCCGTTACCCAGTTCGAGACGTTCAGGAAGTGCCCCTACCAGTTCCTTGTGAGGTACCTTTTCGGCTTGGAGGAGCTGGAGGACCTCGAGCCCGGGATACCCCCGGAGAAGAGAGGCCTGATATTCCACGAGGCGGCGGAGAGGTTCTATGAACGCTTCAGGGCGGAGGTTGCACCTAGGGTGACGAGGGAGAACTTGGACGATGCAAGGGAGGTGATGCGCTCCATCACGCTGGAGGTAATGGACCGCTATCCGAACCGGGGCCCCTACTGGGACGCTCTCGGGGACCAGCTGCTGGGGTCGGATGGTGAGAAGGGGCTCATGGACTGCTTCCTGGAGTCGGAGGCAGGATACACCGGGCAGTTCTTGGTCCACGGGACCGAGCTAAGGTTCGGACTTAGGGAGGGAACCCTGTCAGCTGTAAGGATATCCCTTCCTGGTGAAGAGACGGGCGAGGAAGTATTTCTTCTCAGGGGCTCCATAGACCGGATGGACGTCCTTTCCACAAGGCATGGTGAGATGGATTTCATCTGGGACTACAAGACAGGATCTTCGGAGGTCGAAAAGGATTCGGTGCAGGTGCCACTTTACCTTGCTGCCCTGAGGAAGCTCTTCCCGGAACATTATCCGGCAGGCGGGGGCTACTACTACGTCAGAAGGAGGGGTTCCATAGAGAGGGTGCCAGTCCTGGGCGCGGGGGTGTGGGAAGGAAAGGTAATGGACCGCGATTGCCTGCAAGCGCATATAGAGGATCTTGAGAAGGAGCTTCATTCCACCGTGGAGAGATGCCTGGAGATGATAGATTCCATATGCGCGGGGGACCTTTCGGCGCGGTCCGGCTGCAGGGAGAAGTACTGTCCATTCGACAATATCTGCAGAAGGAGGGACGCCTGATGGAGCTGACAGACCCTCAGAGAAGGTCCCTTGATACGACAAAGCACATAGCGGTCACCGCGGGAGCAGGGTCAGGAAAGACCCACATCCTTGTCGAGCGATACCTGAATATCCTGAAGGAAGAGGAAAGTACCGGACCCAGGAACATCCTTGCCCTTACCTTCACCGAAAAGGCTGCATCGGAGATGAAGGACCGCGTTCGAAGGGAGGTCAGGAAGATGGCAGCCGAACATGGAGGTCGCTGGTTCGATGTGACGGAGGAACTCGACCGCTCGGACATATCCACGATCCATTCCTTCTGCACCAGGTTGGTAAGGACCCTTCCGGTTCCGGCTGGTATCGACCCGGATTTCCGTGTCATATCGGAGACCGGAGCGTCTGAGATCCTGGGGGAGATCCTCAACGAGATGTTCACCGTGGAATGGGAGGGGTCCTCGAGCCTTAGAAGGCTTCTGGTCGACTACGGGATGAACAGTACCGTCCAGATGCTCAAAGGACTCCTCAGGGAGAGCGGGAGGACCTCGCTCCCGCTTGGATCGAAGGAGTTCGAGGAACTATCCCTTCGATCCCTCGAGAACGCCCTTTCCGAAAAACTCGGGGCAGCCGAGAATGATCTGGTTTCGGTCGCCGATGCCCTTGAAGAGATCCGGAGGATACCGCTTCCGGCTGCATCCAGGGACAGAGCTCTCGAGCTCATCGTGCGAATGAACCCGTTAATGGATGCCGGAAGGTCTCCCCGGAAACTGATGTCCGCACTGAATTCCAATATGGAGCTGTTCCTCACTGCCAGGGGGGATTTGAGAAGGTCGGGAAATCTGGGATCCCTGGGGGTGTGGAAGGGTGATCTGGGAAGGCTCAGGGAAGCCTTTTCCCGCATATTCTCCTTCGTTCACAACCACCGCAACATCCTTCCCTTCGCAGCGGATGAAGACCTGTCCACAAGGGCGGCCGGGAAGGTGAGTGACCTCATGGTGGTTTTCCGTCGGGTGTCCGATATGTTCGCTTCCAGAAAGATGGAGGAGAACGGACTGGATTTCGACGATATGATCTCCCTTGCCCTATCGTTGCTTGAGCGCAACGAGGAGGGCATCCTCGATACCCTCAGGGCAAGGTACAAACACTTGCTCGTGGACGAGTTCCAGGATACGGACCCCCGCCAGTGGAAGCTGGTGGACCTGCTCTGGAGCGGCGGCAGGAACTCGAAACTGTTCATAGTGGGGGACCCAAAGCAGTCCATATACGGATTCAGATCGGCCGACGTCAGGCTGTTCCTCCTGGCCCAGAAGACCCTTGACGGGCATGCATCGGGGGAGAAGGTGGTCCTGGACCGCAACTTCAGGTCGAGAAGGGAGATAATGGACGTTGTGAACGGGATATTCCCCGCCATAATGGGGGATGGCTCCGAAAAGTGGGGCGTGCCCTTCGATCCCCTGGAAGCGAACAGGGGGGGAGGAGGCTCGGTAAAGCTGGTCGGGGTCCTCGGAAAGATGGGCTCGGAGAGGAGGGAGGGGGAGGAGGCAGCCCGTATCATAAAAAAGGCCGTGGGGACCTGGCTCGTGGATGATGATGGCGAGGACAGGCCTCTAAGGTATTCTGATATAGCCATCCTCGTTCCCACAAGATACGGCTTCGATAATTACGTGGACGGACTGAGGGGTCACGATGTCCCGTTCCAGGTATACAAGGGGAAGGGATTCTTCGAGAGGCAGGAAGTGGCGGATGTCCTAGATCTGATGTCGTTCGTGACGAACATCAACGACGACCTTGCACTTGCATCCGTTCTCAAGGGGCCGTTCTTCGGATTCAGCGACGAGGACCTCTTCAGGATCTCCAGGCAGAGGGGGGCGACCTTGTTCAACAGGCTCTCGATGCTTCCCGAAGAGTTCGGTGAGGACCATGCCCTTCTCTCACGTTTCGTTCTGATGTCAAAAGCTCTTCCTCCCCATATGGCCCTCAGGTCCATACTGGAGCTTTCATGCATCTACGCAACAGCCGGAGGACGCAGGGAGGCAAGGAACCTCGACAGGGTGGTCGAATGGGCCATGGAGGAGCACTCTGTCTCCAGCATGTTCGATCTGTGCCGAAGGCTGAGGAGAATGATCGATGAGCCTCCAAAGGAGGGGGAGCCTCCGCTCTCCGTCGGTGAGGATTCGGTGACGATGATGACCATACACAGCGCCAAGGGTCTGGAATGGCCGATGGTATTGGTCCTCGGCATGAACCATGAGGGGGGAGGCGGCCCCAGACCGCCTTTCCTCCTGGACCCGGACAATGGTGTCTCGCTCCTGGTGGCGGACCATTCCACGGGTAAGTTCGTGAAAACTCCACCCTGGACCGTGTCGGAGGAGGAATGCTCCCTCAAGGAAAAGGAGGAGAGGAAGAGACTGCTTTACGTTGCCATGACCAGAGCCAGGGACCACCTGGTGATGAGCGGCATGGTCCCGATGACAAAGGACGGTGTGGAGCTACCTCCCAGGGGGATGTTCGGAATGGTCTGGGAAGGCATGGGCCTGACGGTCCCGGACCTCGATGAGGGATGCAAAATGGTCAACGGTGTGCCAGTTTCCCTTACCCCCGTCAGGCCTGACGATATCAGCGAGGATGAAGCCGAGGATATGTCGTACACTGAGATACAGGCAGCAGAAGGTCCACCCATGTCCCTCCTCTCCGATGTGGAGCCCGTGGGTTCCTCCTACCTTCTGTCACCAAGCAGGCTCCTGGAGGAACAGGAAGTTGAAGAACTGTATCCCGCCGATGTCTCCATTGTCTCGTCCGATATTCCCCCTGACGAGTTCGGCGACATGGTCCATATGGTGCTCCAGGGAATACCCATTGACCGGGTAGTGGCAGAGTTCGGGTGGAAGGACAGGAAGGATGATGTACTGGAGGCAGTGGAGCGGATAGCAAGCAGTAAGGGATCTCACGATGCGGTCGAGATGTTCCACGAGGTGGAGCTCGTGGCCAGGATAAAGGACAGGTCCGGGAAGGAGATACCCGTTCTTGGAAGGATGGACCTCCTGGAGGTCCTCGGGAACGGGGAACTCAGGATCGTCGACTACAAGACAGGGATGAGGAAGAAGACACACCTTGAGCAGCTTGAAGCTTACAGGGAGATGCTCGGGAAGCTGGTAAAGGGGAAGATAGGCACCAAGGTGGTCTATTCTAGGGATGAAGATACGACATGATGACTGGACCGGACGTTGAAAATATCCAAACCTCCTGGTCCTTTAGGTCTCTGTGAGCCCTGATAGTATTCCCGATATCGGAAACGGTTATAAACCCCTCCCCGCTAGCCTTCCCCGGGCGAGAGCCTATAGCGAAATGGTGCAGG
>JAFGJI010000189.1 GCA_016929175.1 Thermoplasmatota archaeon
CTGCGCACTCCGGTCCCTGGCCGATATCAGGTTGAACACGGGACAGCAGTCCATCCCCGGTTTTGTAAGGTGGGCCCATATAGTGACAGGGATCGATCGGGAGGAGCTTCTGGGAGAGGTACTGGATGTTGCAGCCTTGCCAGGATTTCACTCAGCGGTATACTCCATGGCTTCCGACCTTGCCGAGATCGGCCAGTCGAGAATGGACCACGGCATCTCCACGATGGATTTCAACACCGCTTCCACGGGGTTCGGGTATCCTCCCTGGAGATTCCTGAGAGATGAGCTGATGGGTATATGATCAGGAGAGAAGGTTATCCTCCAGATAATCGATGAGCTCCATAACCGGGACATCCTGGATGGTGATCAGCGTTGTGTTTCCGACAGTGCCCTTTCCGGACCTCTTCGTGGTGATCAGTCCGAAGGCGTCCATCTCCTTCATGTACTGCCAGAACTGCGTATGCCCCAGCGGTTTCTTGTTTATCTGCTCGCAGAGTGCCTTGTACTCGTTCTCGAGTTCACCGGTGGAGCAGTAAGCGGTCCCCTTCAGAAGCCTTGAGGCTGCGAGAAGCATGATCTGTTCGTGGACGTTAAGCTGGTGGATCGTCTCCTCGAATACGAAGGGTTTCACCTCCGACTTTGCCCGCCTGGCATGCTCGGGGGTCACGCTGTCGCTTCCCTTTTCCTCCGCCACCATTCCGGCTTTCTCCAGGAGCTCGATGGCGAATCTTGCATCACCGTACTCCTCTGACATGGAGGCTATCATCTCCGATACCCCGTCCTCCACGACGTTCCTGTGGAAAGCCAGATCGATCCTCTGGTCCGTTATCTGCTGCAGAACATCCCGGTCGTACTTGCCGAACTCGATGATGTTCGTCCTCTTGAAGGTGGACAGAGATGCCTTGTCCATGAGCTGGATTATGGATTTTTGCGATATCAGGATCAGGGAGAGGGCCCCGAGCAGATCCGAGTCCTCCTCCTGGATCCTCGTGAATGAATAGACGAGATCGGATCCGGACCTCTTCAGTAGAACATCAGCCTCGTCGAGGACTATGACAAGATGGCACTCCTTCTTCTTCAGATGTTTTTTCAGGATCTCTATCATTTCGGGGATGGAGAATCCCCTGTCCGGAAATCTCTGGTCGAAGTGAGTGAGGATCGAGAGCAGGACCATTGATTCGGATTTGCGATTCCTGCAGTTGATGTGTACATATTCGATCCTCCTCTTGTTCTCCATGCCCGCTTCCACGAGCAGGGAGCAGAACCTCTTCACGACAGCCGTCTTGCCCGATCCCACAGGTCCCGTGATCAGAGATGTCTGCCCCATCCTGTCGTATACGACGGGTCTGAACAGCCGGCCCAGTGTATCTATCTCCTTTTCCCTGCCGGGAAGTTCATCGGGGACGTAATCGAAGGACAGTTTGGATTGGTCCTTGAAGATCAGGCTCCTCTTCAGAGCGTTAAGGGAGGTCCTCATGAAGGACCGTATGAGGGAGGGTGCAAAAATACTTTCGGTGAGGTGATTCAGCTCCTTTTTCCCGGGTCGAGGCTCCTGGCCCTGCGTGTGGTCCCTTCGGCCGGCTCCGGTGGTTCCGCCCTCCTGTCCCCCGCCTCGGCCTTTACCTCGCCCTTGCCCCCATTTTTTTCACCCTCGTCCACGAAAGACCGGTTGCAGTAATAGCAGAAGGCAAGGTCCGTTTCGACCATCTTTCCGCAGAACGGGCATGGTCTCGTCCCTTCTTCCAGGTCGGCCTTCTTGAAGCCCCGCCAGCCCGTGATCAGCCAGAGGATACCGATGGTCAACGATGCTCCGCCGAACGGTATCAGGCAGGCATTTCCCGTCAGCTCATCGCCATCGATGTTCTGAGGCTCACCGACCCCCGTCTGCCATGCGAACCCCCAGAGCAGGACCATTATCCCCATCAGGGAAAGACCCACACCGAGCACGATGGCTATCCAGCTGACCCAGGGCATCTTAGGGCCATGTTCATCCCCGGGAACGATCTTTCTCTGTTTCGGTTTTTTTGGGGATAATGCCATGGCCACACCTGATCGAAACCAAAAGAGGCTTCGGCCCCTAACCAACAGGAGAAATAAAAAAATAACCCAAACCCTTCTACCCCGGGGCAGGTCCGGGACCGTCCGGGGTCTCAGATAAGGAGGTTAGTTCCGTGAAGCTCTTCGGCAAGAAGAAGGAAATAAGGTTCGAGACGATAACCATCGACAGGGAGAGGGATGTTTTCAGGGCCCTCGAGAAGAGGGGTTGGACGCTGTGCTCCGACCCGTTCCAGTTCGATATCCAGAAATCGCACGAGAAACTGAGGAAGGACGCCCTGAAGATGGCACGGGAACTCGATGCAGAGCTGCTTGTAGAGGTCTGGGACCCCATCTTTCAGCGTATGCACTGGAAGGGACTCAAGTATTCCGCCTGGAGGAAGGCGACCCCCCAGGAGCTCATCGAGCGCCAGAAGGCACAGAGCAGCCGTCCCGACTATTCCGACAGCTTCGCCTCCTACGATGCCATCACCCGGAAGCTCGATCTGAAGCAGATCCGCGTCTCGCAGGAGGAGATCCGATCCTACGACAGCGTTCTCAAGGCCGAGGATGTCGAGGACTACGGTCAGGCCTACGGGAGTTCGGAGGAGGAGATGGGGATGAGGTCCGAGAAGATAGAGACCATGAGCTCGTTCAATCCTTACGATCATCAGGGTGAATCCAACGAGGATGATCAAGGTGGCACCATAGACAGGGAAGCGGCAAGCAGGGGACCAATGTTCGACAGCGAGATGCAGCTCGAGATGGGAGCACCAGAAGTCTCGGACCCTACCGGGGATATCGACCCGCTGGCGCTGATGATGGATGCTGCCGGGGAAGAGCCCGCGCAGCCGGTCCCTCGACCGGAACCGCAGGTTCCCCAGGTCGCCGAGCAGGCGCAACCTCCAGCGAACTCTGCTCCTCCCGGCCCCCCTGCCGAGGTTCAGCCCTCGTCCCCTCCCATTGTTAAGGAGCCCCCGGGTCCGCCACAACTTTCCATACCGGGCCCTCCGCCAATGATGGCGGAGAAACCTTCTCCTCCCGCTCCCGTGGAACAG
>JAFGJI010000190.1 GCA_016929175.1 Thermoplasmatota archaeon
GATCCTGTCATCCATCTCTGGGAGTGGGAGGGGAAGGCGGTTACAATGGGGAATTCCCAGAACGCGGAGGGAGAGGTCTTCCTCAACAGATGCAAGAATTCAGGAATACCCGTGATCAGAAGGGTCACAAACGGCGGTACACTTTTCCACGCACCGGGTAACGAGATCGTTTACTCCGTGTGCGCACCCCCCGGCGTGATCGACACCGATGTCAACAGGAGCCACATCCAGATGCTGGAACCTATATCGGAAGCCTTCAGGGGTTTGGGGTTGGAGCCAACCATTGACGGGAACAGCATAATGATCGGAAAGAAGAAGATCTCGGGATCGGCCCAGAAGAGGGCCGCGAAGGCGATCCTGCATCACGGGACCGTCCTCTACGAGGTCAACGAATGGGAGATGTTCTCCTACATCAAGGGGGACAAATCGGCATCTCGCGTCAAGGGTGCATGTTCAAATTACAGACCGATAACGAGCATCCAGGACCTGCTCGATATCTCCCTGGAAGAGCTGACAGGAGCAGTGTCGGATTCACTGCTTTCGGGCAGGGAGCACTACTTTTCTTCCTGGACGGAAAAGGAGCTGAAAAGGGCAGCGGACCTCAGGAACTCCAAATATTCTACGGACCAGTGGAACCTTAGGATCTGATGATCGGTCCCTCTCCCAATTCCTCTCGCGACCGATACTCGGGTCAGTTGCTCTATCCAGATGATGTTTGACCACCAAGAGTATCGTCGAGGATCTCTATCTTGAAGATCTTGTCATCATCCCACATCTCGCAGGTCCGTTGGATGGTCCAGATGCTCTCTCCGTCCCACGCTATGGCCCAGGTCCCCTCCGCTGCTGGAAAGATAGATCCAACAAGGTTCCCACCTGCATCCCATTTCCCCAGACCTCTCGGACCTCCATAGGCTGTCCAGAAGTATTCGCCGGTCCAGACAGGGGTTCCAACATCTGCACCGTCCTGAAAGGTGGTCTCCCCGACCTTGACACCTTCCTTTGTCAATTTATAAAGGACGGTACCACCACGGTTCAACAGGCGCAGGTGGTGGCTGTCGAAGGTCAATCCGGAGGTTCCACCAAGCTCTTTTTCGGGAATGTCAAAGGAATCCAATATCTCGATACTTGTCCCGTTTATCCCGAACTTGAATATCTTCAACAGACTGAAATCGTTGACGAAGAAGTAATCGCCGTCATGCGTGAGACCTCTGGGGTTCATGATAACATCGTTGCCAAACCTGATCGAATTCCCGGTCTCCGGATCCACCCTGATGAGGTCAAGTTGGGTCCCGATGGTGCCGGACCCGAGGCTGAACCTCCATAGATATCCATCGACGAAGGCAAGGGACCAGCCGAAGTAGAGCCCCTTTCCGATCTTTTTCACAACTCTCCTGGTCTCGTCCTCGGAAGCGTATACGTAATTGTATTGGTCCTCGGGGTCCCCCGGGACGTAGTCGATCTCCTGGTCCCTTATATCTGCGATATCCATTTCCGGTACCGGGACCGATCCATCACCCATATCGTTACCTTCGATCGTGGAGGTCACAGTGCCATCGAATCCGATCGGGTCGGGCTCGAAATAGTCCCGGAACCTGTTGTTCCTGACTGTCACTATCGAATCCATTCCCCCGGTGATGGGGAGGTTGTAGCCGGTGAAGTAGTTGTTCCGAACTATCGCCTCTGTCTTCTCGAAATGGAGCGAAACATGTCCGCCGAGAAAGTGGTTCCCCTCTATCATTACGTCCTGATTGTACTGCTCGAGTGCGATGTCGTGGTAACCGTTTCCGTATAATATGTTCGACCTGAAGATCGGGTTCGAACGTTCGGCATAGAGCCCTTCCGAGTTCACCCAGCGTATGATGGAATGAGAGACCTCCACCGAGGAATCCACCTGCATGATACCAAGGACCGAAAACTCCACTATGACATACTTGAACAGCGAATCGTTGGACCCGGAAACCTGTATGCCCTCCCAGTCGCCGTTTATCGGGTCATCGGCACCAGAAGTGAACCAGATCATCTCATCTGGCTTACCTATGGCCTTGATCGTTCCTCCGTTTATGCTCAGACCCGATATCATCCAGGGTTCCTTGTATCCCCTGTAGGGTTCGAAGGAGATCTTGGTTCCCGGTTCTATGGTGAGAACGACCCCCTTCGGGACCGATACCCATTCCTTGACCACGATGCTGCCTTTCCATGTCTCATCAGAAGCAAGCATGCCCTTCTTGATCTCCGGTTCTTCCCCATCGTTGTCTACATCCCTGTCTCTATCCCCGAGGCACATGGAGGAAAGAATGAATAGCAGGACCATGAACGAGGTGAATAGCACCTTTCGTATCCCGGTCATGGTCATAAATGGAAGTTTATGGAATTATAATTATCCTTATGGAACAGGGGACGATCGGGAGAACATCATCTGAAAGTAAAAGCAAAATTCTCACTTTATCTTTCGTTTTCTATCCTGCACGAACTTCACCAACCTCATAGGGTCCCTTGTTGAGACGACGTACTCCTTCCCGTCCATCGTTATGATGCTTACTCCGGTCCTTTCGGTCGTAAGGTATCCATATTCGCCATGTCTTCCTATCTTTATCCACCATGTTCCGATAAGGAAGTCCCTGAAGGGATGGACCGAGACGGGGGTTATCGAATATATATCGATGATGGGAATTTTCTTCCCCTGGAACTTCAACCGCTCCCATATCCTTCTCGGTCCATAGTAGAATTCGATCCTGTCCTTTCTCGCTTCGATATTCAGGTACGAAAAGAGAGGTATGATGATCATCGAGATCATTGCAAGGATGAGTATCTCGATCAGTATGATCCAGGTCCCGGCCAAAAGATCGGCATACAGGACCCCGTAGATGAAGAAAAAGAACAGAAGGAAGATAGGTGCGATGATCACAGCCCTGTTGGGGAGGATCTCCCTGAACGGCTTTGGCCTGCCGGGATACCCAGGGGGCGCGCTCTCTTCGAGGAGGACCTCGGGCCTGTTGGAGATGGATTCCAGCCAGAGCAACAGGAGTGAGACGCTCATGGCGACGATCAGGAGGAACATGAGCTGGAACCATGGGAAGAAGTATGCATCCCCTATCTTGATGACAGGGAAAAAGAAAACAATGATCATCAGGAGCATGCACAGGACCGACGATGCGATAAGGACCGACCATAAGACCAATCTGTATCTCACCGATGACCTTCTTGATCCAACGTAGTTTTTCAGGTCCTGCTGTTTCGTCTCAACCTTTACCGATCCTCTCTTTCGTATGATCTCCCTCCTCTGGGCAATCCTCTTTCTGGTCGATCCTAGAGTTACTATAACAATTATCGTCGGTATCAAGAGTATGGCCGAATAGAGGATCAAGAAGAACAATATGATCGGGGCAAGACAGAACCAGATTGATATGTTGTTTAAATTTTCCAGCCCGATCTCGTATACTCCGTTCCCGTAGACCACGATATAGATGGTGCAGTTATCGAGGCTATCATATGAGTAAAGCGCGCTGGAGCTGTAAGAATCGGAATCAATCCATATCTCAACACCTTCTTTACAGGGGGTGAGGTTCTCGTAAAAGTATGCAGTACCTATCTTACCGTTGTCGCGGTCGGTCCCCTGAAGATACAGCCACAGGCCGTCCTCTCCGGGGGGAATGACAGCCCTGTAGAGATCGAAGCTGTTGTTCCACCCATCCAGATGGACCTCGCCTTCGACAGGTGTGTCTTTTTCCAATAGAGTGGCGTTCGGCATACGTTCCCGAATGCCCTCAATGGAGGGAGGCTCGAAAACAACGTCAGCGCTTGCGCTGTCTCCTGCGGGAATGAAAAGAACAAGAAGGAATGCAAACAGAAGGGCCATGGTAGGAATTCGAGGGGCAGGCTTTCCAATGTTTGATGGAATTTTCATCTATTCACCTCTCTTGATCTTCATGAGCTCATCGATCGTTGCTAAAAAATCCAATCCGTCGAACCTGTCCGTTGCAAGAACCGAGTTCAGGATCCGTCCCATTTCCACTTGTGAAGCCTCTTTCAGTTCATCATCGGGGTTTGCCGAGGGATCATAGAACATCTTTGTATCGTTCTTCTCGTCGATGATTAGCAGGCATTTCAGATTACCAAGGGTGGGGATGGTTCCAATAAGAATGCCAAGGACCTGGTCGTAATAGGTCGGGAGTATTCCGGATACCTGGGCATGCTCGAGCAGCCTGATAACGACGTCCCTTTCCTGCACCTTGACGGATCTTGAAACGGACTGTCTGGTGATATCGAACATCCTGGAAATATCGGATTGGGACCCGCCCCCTCTTCTGAGGTTCCAGTAGTTGAACTGTGCTTCCGCTGTCGCCCCTTTTCTGAACATAATGTCAACCTATGTAAGCTTACATAGGTATACGGTTGCCATTATTAATCCCTTTCTGCACAGTAGAATCATCAAAATAATCGAAGAAGTCCACCTTTACCTGTAATGATGATATTACAAGTTCGGACCTCGATCCGGGATGCTTATCGTGTTCAGGCGCAGAGCCGGAATACGATGCATCCATCCACGAACAGCTTTCCGATCAGTAACGTGCAGGTTTTCTCTTCCTGTAGCACTCCCTGCAGTATACCGGTCTGTCCTGGTCCGGTTTGAAGGGGACCTGGGTCGTCTGTCCGCAATCCGCACAAACAGCGTCGAACATTTCTCGAGGCGGTCTATTGAACCCGCCTCCACGCCTTTCTCCATACATATAGATATTTCCATGGGCCCGAATTGAACGGACCGTAAAAGGTTTACAAACACAAAGTATAATAAGGTATCCCTGAAAAGTGGGTTTGGACCCATGAAAAAGGATATGCCGGGATCCGGATGGCCAGCAAGGGACTGCTCCATGGGAGGTCACTGTTGTGCAGAGGTATGGAGATCGATCGTCTTCCTTGTGGTTGATCTTCGTACAATAGGACAACGGTCATCTTCCATTTTCCATATTTGTCAATGACAACGTCCAGGAAAGGATATGCTTTATACTCCATGCCGCATTAGCAAAGAATATCCCGGTGATAGGAATGGACAAGAAGATCTCCCTACTGATCGATGGTGACAACATATCCCCGAACCTCATACAGCCTATACTGAACGAGATGCAGAGATGGGGGGACATAACCATCAAAAGGATATACGGGGACTGGACGACCAACAACATGAACGGATGGAAGGACATCCTCCAGAAACACGCAATACGGCCGATACAGCAGTTCAGGTACGGACCGAACGCCACCGATAACGCTCTTATAATGGATGCCATCGATATAACCTACACCAACAAGGTGGTGAACACCTTCTGTGTCGTGACAAGCGATATCGATTTCTACGGTCTGTTCATGAGACTGAGGGAATACGGTTATTTTGTCATCGGCATCGGGAAACAGCAGACCAATGAACTGCTGAGAAAATCCTGCGACCAGTTCATATTCACGGAGAACATAGGGATCCAGGGCAGGGAAAAGGAGGTCGTTACCGCAAAGGAGGAGGGCAAGGACGAACTCAAGGACATCCTGATAAAGACATACAACTCGATAGACAAGGAAGAGGATGGATGGGTTATCCTCTCCCTGTTCGGAGACCATATCAGGAGATTGTCCCCCGATTTCGATCCAAGGTCTTACAACCACAAGAACCTGATATCGATATTCCGTTCATACAGTGATATCTTCGAGGTGAAGAACGACATGCAGAACCCGATCATCTACTATGTCAGGGCGATCGGTCTGGAGGAGGAGGATAGGGAGATAACCAAAACGGGGTCCATCAAGAAATTCCTGGGTTTCTACGGTTTCATAGAATCCGATGACGGTGATTATTATTTCCACAGCACGAACATAACCCGCAACGTTTCGGACATGAAGATAAGGAAAGGGATGAACGTAAGGTTCAAGGTCTTCAGGAAACCGGACCTGGAAGGGAGCACAACCGAGGAGAGGAACGGGAAAGCTTACGATATCGAGATATTGTGACCCAAAGATATCAGCCCGGGGAAAAAACAGAACCCGTTCACTTCGTCGGATATATTCTGTGCGAACGACATCAAATCGATTTTATATGATGACCATTATCCTCTGGCAGAGGTCCAGCCACAGAGGATGAGGCGAGACCCCGTTCGATAGAAAAGGAGTGCGTTGAGATGAATTGTCCATATTGCCATGAGAGTGCAGGTATCGTGAGGGCCGGGATCAGGAACACCGGGAAGGGACAGATACAGAAATACTTCTGCAGGTCCTGTAAAAAGCATTTCTCGGACACAAAGCAGCCGTATACGCACTATCCCATCAAGGTGATCCTGCATGCGGTGGAACTTCATAATACCGGTTATCCGGTAGCATCGATCAAGACCGAGGTCGGAAAGAGGTACCCCTACTCACCGCCCGTAAGGACCATCTAC
>JAFGJI010000191.1 GCA_016929175.1 Thermoplasmatota archaeon
GAGGTCAGGTTCAATGTCCGGTGGAGCCGTGGTCTGCACCTTGCTATCAGGGGCCCTCTGCCTGGGCGGCCTGGTCCTCTACCTCCTTTGGATGGGCCTGCTTGCCAGGTTCCTGGCGAGAACGGACCGCAGCGGGGAGGTTGGAAAGAATGAAAAAGAGATCGATGACCATGTGATCGATGTGGAGTTCGAGGATAAATGAAAGAAGGATGCAAGCTCACGATCACGAACCTGGACAGGGTTCCCGGCCGGAAGATAACCGACACCCTTGGAATGGCCTACGGTTACGCATGCGTGAAGGAGAAGGAAAATGGAAAGGTTTTCCAGAAGTTGGATGGCAAGGAGAGGAAATGGAGCGAGACACCGGAGGACTTCGAGGCCCTAATAAGGGAGGCGGAATCCCGGCTTGCCAGGTCAGGGAAGAAGATGGGGGCCGATGGAGTGGTCAGGCTCGAAGGGAGGTTCTCCAGGAACGATCATGGGCTGGCTGAGGTCCACCTCATGGGAACCGCCGTGAAACTTGACATCTCCGATGAACAGGAGAAGGAAACGGAGGCCCTTGAAGGCAGTAAGGATGCAGAGGGCGACAGTATCTCCTTCCAGATCGACGGGGAAGAGGTCAACTGGAAACCTCCGCAGGCCACGACCCCGAGGATCGAGGCCCTGAAGAAGATGAGGGACAGGGGGATCAAGGATGTGAGGTCCTACGATGAGGACAAGGTCTCCATCCTGGCCATGGCCCAGGAAATTGGCATACCCCTCGACAGGGCAAAGCTTCTCATAGATAACGGTTTCGATAGATTGACCAAGTTGGCCGAGGCTGGCTCGAAGGATATCTCGGCGGTGGAAGGGATCAACCCCACCCAGGCCAGGATAATCAGGCAGAAAGCTAGGGAAATGCTGGCGGAGGATTGATTTGTTATCAGGTTCCGGAACCATAGAGCTTGTTTCGACCGCAAAGATGGTCATCGTGGGATCGGTGCTCATCGGCGCTTCCTTCATGGACGTGAGATACAGGAGAATACCGGACAGGTTCTGGATGCTGATGCTTCTCGGGGCAGGTCCATTGACCTTCTGGGAGATGGCCCTCAGGGGGGGGATCGATTCACCTGTAACATTCCTCTCCCTGCTACTGCCCCTCTCGGGTGTCCTCTTCATCTTCTACGGCTATCCCGAATTGAAGGAAGCGCTCAAGGGGAGTTCTGATGACATCCTGTTCTTCCTGATATATGCGGGAGCAATGACCGGCGGAGCTGCTGCCTTCGCTTTCGGGGACCGGGAGCTCTTCGCACCCATAGGCATATCCTTCATATTCATGGTGATCTACTTCGTTCTGTATTCGGTTCCCATAGGCGGGACAAGACTCATACACGGGGGGGCCGATGCAAAATGCCTGATCTCGCTTGCGGCGCTTTTCCCCTGGTATATTCTCGATCTCCCTTACCAGATAGGACCTTTCTACGACACCCTCGACCATATCCCGTCGATGGGGGCCATATTCCCGTTCCACCTTTCGGTGTTCTTCAACGCTGCCGTGCTCACGGGATTTTTACTCGTCGTCATCATCCCCGTAAAGAATATCCTGAAAGGTGAGTTCTCTCTCTCTTCCTTCACATCCTACCGACTTGATATCGATGATATACAGGGAAAACATGTTTGGATCGTACTTGAAGAAGAGGGCAGGAGAAAGAAGGAGGAGCCCTTACCCGTTCTCATCGGGAAGCTGAGGGAGAGGGGAGAGAAGCGGGTCCTCGTAACGCCCAAGATACCTTTCATCCTTTCCCTTGCGGCAGGCATGTTCGTACAGGTTTTCTTCGGGAACATCGTGGCAGCGCTTTTCCTTGCTCTTCAATGATCAGATGACACCGGTCTTCTGAAGGGCTTCGTGGTAATCCTTGGGTGAGAAATATCCGATGAACCTGCCGTCCACATCCTTAACCACCACCGCATAGGGAGCATATTTGGAGATCTTGAGAAGCACCTCGGAGATGTTGTCCTCGACGTTGACCTCCATGATATTGGTGTTCATGAGGTCCTCTCCGGCCTTTTCAAGCAGGTTCATTCCCTTTGCCGTTGCGATGAGGAACTCCCTGGCCGTGACGGCGCCCACCGGTGTCTGGTTCTCGTCCAGAAGGAATATCGCACCTCTCGGGACCTCGAGAAGGTTCTTCGCGAGGTCCTTGCAGGATATATCCTTGGAAACCGATGTGAACTCGTCTGTAATGTCGAACTCCTTGATGCTCATCTTATCGAAGGTGGAATTTGAACCTTCTTCCGGAGCTTCTTCACTCATTTCCCTGCCTCCTTTCAATTCATGCAGGTAAAAACGATTATAAAGAATTTGGCTTGAAAATATTGGGAAAAAAAATATCCGAATGATCCTTGACCCATATCCAGCATTCCCCGGTCCCGAAGGGAACCGCCAAAATCTATATAGAGGAGATTTCCATGGAGGTCCGCCAGGCTTGGTCGGGGAGCTAGGCCCTCCCTCGTGTCTAACGGCATGCCGCAACACGGTCTACAGCGGGACGACAGTCACAGGGCGGCGCAACCAGTACACTGTCGGTCCAAGGAGCGACGATGAAGTAACGTCCCTCGGGGTTGGAAGAGGTATCCCGGACGACCGGAGGGTCGTCCCGATACCCTGACTACGGGAACCGGGTCAGGCCCGGAAGGGAGCAGCCTAACCGTAGATTCCCAACGCTCGTTGGGAGCCGGGACGGAGAAGCACCGAGGAGTTACCGGCGGCGGACCAGGGCGTCCACCTGTGTCGGCCTGGTACGTTTTTTGGTGAGCTTTGATGAAGTGTCCCGGCCCCATGGCGGTCTTCGATATGGATGGTGTCCTTGTCCACCAGAGGAGCTCGTGGAGGATCGTACACGATAGACTGGGGACCAAGAACGAGGAGTCCTTCCACTCTTACATGAGGGGGGAGATCGACGATCTCGAGTTCATGAGAAGGGATATCTATCTTTGGAGGGGGAGGGGTATTAACTCCCTCAAGGATGTGGAGTTCGCCATCGAGGATGCGGTCCTCATGGAAGGGTTCCATGAATGCATGGGGCTCCTGAAGGAAAGGGGATTCACACTTGCCATTTTGAGCGGGGGACTCGATGTTCTTGCACTGAAGCTCGGAAGACTCGGGGGGTTCGACCATATCATTGCCAACGGCCTGATCCTCGATATGGAAGGCCTCCTCACGGGGGAGGGAGAGCTGAGAGTGCCCTTGAGGGACAAGGGATCGGTGCTCTCACGGCTGCTGGAAGACGGATACTCCCCGGTTGTGGTCGTGGGTGATTCCAGAGTGGACCTCTCCATGTTCGCCCTTGCGGACCTTTCAATAGCCTTCAGACCCGAGTTTCAAGATGTCGCCGATGCTGCGGACATCGTCATCCGGGAACCCGACCTCAGGACCGTGGCCAGGAGAATGCTCGATGCCCTTTGGCCCGGTGGTCATACCCCTCTCACCGACCGCAACTAACATTAATCGGGATTATTATACCCCCTGGTTCAGTTCAGGCTGAGCTCGAAGTTCGGGTGATGGGTATGCCATCTCATAAGGAAGACCAGAGCAATGAGGTAGTAAGGGCCATCATGGAAATGCTGGCCGAGAAGTTCACCGATGATAAATGTGTGACCGTTCAGAGGATATTCGATAAATTTGCCACCCGGCTTGTCAAGGGAAGGGATATAACGATGTATCTCTACAGCATCGGCATCATCGAGCCCCGGAGGGATGATGAGACACCCAAGGATGCGAATCTCTGGAGGATACACATGCCAAAGGTCAGGGAGTTCCTGGAGAACGACGGAGCCCTGCTTGACTACCGGTGCC
>JAFGJI010000192.1 GCA_016929175.1 Thermoplasmatota archaeon
GAAAGCCGTGTCACGAGCGCTCTTGCCGAGAGCGCGACCTCGGCGCGGGAAGCCTCGTTCTCTGCTGTTCCAAGGCCGTCGAGAGCCCTGCCTATCAAAGGCGAACGACCTGACCATTCCTCCTTGAACTTCTCGTAAACCTCGTTAAAGGGCTTTCCCCGGGTGAAAGGCGCCCAAGCGAGCTCACCAAGCATGGGCTGGTCCAGCTCGGGGAGGGATGTCCTTGTCAACCTTACAGCCGACGGCAGGGACGGATTGATCTCCAGAAAAGCAGAGAGCCTTCTCACTATGTCATGCATCCTTCCCTCTTCCCTCCATCTCCTGACCTTCATGGACCTCCTGGTACGGTCCCAGAGCCAATATGCGGCCCCAAAGGGGATCACCATGGTGAGAAGACCTCCGGTGAAGATAACGAAGGGCAGATCGATCTCCGAGGTGTATCCGACGGTCTCGACCCTCCAAACCTCTCCGTCCTTCACTATGTCCTGTACCTCAACGATGCTCTGGAAATTGTCCGATATCCCGTCAGAATCCCTGTCGGGTCCGTTGGGAACGGGCAGGTTGTACATCAACAATAGAAGTATGATGGTCCCGGCCACGGTCAGCACGACAGCGGTCGAGACGGGAGAAGGGGTCCATTCCCTTCCTCCAATTTTCACGCGGTCCCTCCCGTGAACACCTCCTCCCATCTTTTCAATAAATATGCACCCCCGGGATACTTCCCCTTCGCGATTGCCATTTCCCTTGCACGTTGAAAAGCCTCGCTCACAAGGGGCATCATTTCCGGTCTGGCGGCCCTTTCGGGTCCGAGCACGACCGATGCCCTATCGAGAACCGACGCTCTGGCCCTGAGCTCTGCAAATAATTCTGAAGGGGATATTCCCCAAAGTGATGCTATGGCCTTGAGCGTCTGGGAGGTCGGCAGGTCATTCGTCGGCCTCAGGGAATTGCTGGGGGGATCGTAGATGAACAGGTCCCTGAAATTGCCCGGAGGGCCGTCCTTGATCACCTCGGCTATCTGGACCACCCTGCGGTACCTCGTTCTGGTTCCCTTCGGTTGTACAAGCCCCGCGATCACCACCAGGTCGGTCGAGGTGAAGGATACTTTTGAAACCCCCAGGTCCTCCACGGCTCTCTTGTAGACCGCCTTTGCCGAATCCGCGTGGAAGGTTCCCAGGACGGACGATCCCGCGGTCCCCGCGGACATCATCTCGTAAAGGGTCTTTGTCTCTGCACCTCTTACCTCTCCAAGGACAAGCACGGATTCCCCCAGTCTCAACGCCGTTCTAAGTGCCTGTTCGGCGGATGTCCCACCGGACGACCCGACGTTTAGACCCAGAACCTTGTAGCCGTGCTCGTTCAAGGGGGCACAGGGAAGCTCGGGGGTATCCTCGATGACTATCATCCTCTGGGAACGGTCAACCTCGAAGAGCAGGGCTCCAAGAATAGAGGTCTTCCCTGCACCTCTGGGGCCCGCTATCAGCATGGTCCTTCTTCCGGCTATGGACAGGGACAGGAATGCGGAAGCGGTCGATGTGAGGGCCCCAACGTCTATCAGTCTGAGGAGCGTCCATGGATCATGTGAGTGCTTTCGGATCGCGATGGAGATCCCGCCCGATGAGAGGGGGGGTCCGACTGCCGTGACCCTTGCATTGTAGAGTTCGAGATCGCATTCGAGGACCGGTGATGCCTCGGAAAAAGGGAGCCCCGAATGGTATCTGAGGACCGATACGACACGTCTGAGCTCCCTGTCCGTGAGATGGAGATTGGTGGCATATGTTCCTTCAAGGCCTTTAGGGATATGACCGCCTATGGAAACGTAGACCGGTTTCGACATGGGCGGAGAATCTATGTATATGTCCTGCACCCGCTCGTCCCTTAGAAGATGTTCCATCGTTCCGTATCCGCAGGTGTACTGGGCGGAGATCCTTCCGAGCAGTGCGGGAAGGTCGACATCCTTTCCATTCATCGACCCTTTCAGGAGCCCCGTTGAATTGCGTTCCACGAAGCTCCTCAGGGCGATCTCATCGTCGAGGATCGCCTGCGGAGGCGGATCCTCGTTCAGCTTCTTCAATGCGGAAAGTACAAGCCTGATCTCCCCATCCGGCATTCCGTACTCGTAAGGCTGGATGCAGTAATTGGACCCGCTCAAGCTGTTGAAAATTGAGGTCTTCACGAACCGGTTCTCCCTGCTGTCCGCAGGCTGTCCCGGGGGGCGGTCCACAAGCCATGAATGTGAAAAAGCCGGCTTCGACCTACATTTCCTCGATGCTGATCTGAGTGCTTTCCACCATCTGCCAGATCTTACGGTGATGATTCCAGCGCACATACTATCAACGCCTCAAGACCCTTATAGGTCCCTCTCAACGGAAAAAAAAGGTCCAGGGGTATAAACCTATCTAGCTGGTTCTCGGGAAGGAAAGTGAGCTATTCACCAAACACCTTAAAATACGATTGCCATCTTTACAAGTCCGGGTGGTTGCCACCTCTCACGTGTGGACCTGAGAAACGAGGCGATGCAAATGTCTTCGATCAGCCTGCTTTATTCATTGCGATTGCGAAGTGGTCTTGCAGGGCTCACGGCGGCCCTCCTTCTTATGGTGATACTTTTACCTTTAATTCCGGTGGGACCCGCTGCCGGGGAGGAAAAGGAGCCGTCGAAGGCTCTTGGAACCGGACCGATGGGGGATTGGGAAATGCTCACCTCCGGCAGCTGGCCATCAATAAATACCGGCAGCTGCAATGTGATGTACCGGGAAGCCGAGAAAGAACTTGTTGTATTCTACCGCGGCAGCTACGATTTCCAGGTCTGGTCCCTGTTCGAGAAGAACGAGACATGGTTCCAGTGGAACGATACAGGAATGGAGCCCAGCATATCGCATTCTCGCCAGTCTTTCACATCCAGCAAGAACAATACTTTCGGGTATTACTATGGAGGATACACCCAGTGGGGGGCATACTGGGACAAACTGAACATCTTCAACTACGCCAACAAGACATGGATCCAGGTGGACACCCCAGCCACCCTTGGAGGCAGATACTACTCCGAAATGGTCTATGACGAGGCAACGGATTCGATATGGATTTTCGGCGGCAGGGACTCGGCCAGAAGATGGTACAATGACCTTCACCAGTTCAATTTCACACACGGATGGAGCTACTATCCATCGGTGGACCCGAGACCGGACCCCAGGGACCAGGCCGTGATGACAATGACACCGGACGGAGAGCATATCTATATGGCACTCGGAAGGTATGCAACAGGGGGCGGGGGTTCAAGTTATTACAGGAACGACCTGTGGCAGTACAACGTGTCCGAAGATACATGGACCGCCCTCAACAGTAATATGGGAATACCGACCGATGCCGGTGCCTTCCTCCAGTACAGGCCGGACACGAACGATCTCATCCTATCCATGGGATTCGATGGTTGGAACCTTTTGAACAACACCTACATCATCAATAGTACCACAGGGATCCCGATACAGGTCAATCTCACAGGCGGCATCCCCGGAAGACATGTTCAAGCCTATGATGTGACCTCCAACCGAAGAAAGGTGATGATCGTCGGTGATGACAGCAACACCAGGGACATCTGGTCGGTGGACCTAACGGACTTTTCCACGATGCTCACACCCGGGAATCCCACATGGGTGGGGGGATCTGCATTCACTGGCTACGACGATGAAGAGGGCGGCAAGCTGATGGCCCTCAAGCACAACGACGACGATTCATGGCAGCTGGCATATTTCTCGCTGGATTCCGGGTCCTGGAGGATGAAAGACGTCTCGGACCAGAACAAGCCCACATACCACAGCGGGATGGCAAGTGTTTACGATCCGGTCGATAACCATTTCTACCTCTACGGAGGATACTATTCATACAGGGTCAGCCAGTGGACATATCATTATTATTTCTACGACGAGTTCTGGAAATTGGATTGCGACACCGGAGAATGGACCAGGATCAATGAACATGGTCTTCCTGGTGCAAGGGGGAGGGCGGCCATGGTGATAGACCCCGCTGAAAGGATGATATATCTTTACGGTGGCCAGGTGCACGGAGGGGACACCGATTCCCTTTACAGGTACAACATCACCGGCAGCATATGGAAAGCCATCAATCCGACGACCAAACCCCAGGGCAGAATGGAGACCGCTACTGTATGGGACCCAAATAAGAAAGGGTTCTACATGTTCGGGGGTCAGCGGAACGGGACCTCGAATGCCGAACTGAACGACCTTTGGTTGTTCCATACAGATACCCAGTTGTGGGAAAAGCTCCCGACCGGTGACGATGAACCCTCAACACAGAACCTGGCAGGCCTTTCCTTGAACACAGATACCGGCGAACTGTTGCTTTACGGTGACGGGGACCAAGAAACCTTCATGTGGCGCCTTGAATGGTACGGATGGAAGAAGGTTGCAACGGAACATTCACCCGGTGGTTGGAGCGGCCACGGACAGGTCTATTCCCCCCTGACCAAAAGTCATTTCGCCTGGGCCGGTGACGGGACGGAGGTCTGGGAGTTCAACCCCATACTGAGGACCACCGCGATACAGGTCCAGATGTTCGATCCCGAAGGATGGACGACAGGGAGCGATGCCGTGAATGTTTTCCCAACCCTCGGTACCTACACCCTGAAGGTTCGGGGGAGGACCGATCTCCCCCAGGATGATTTCCTGGGAATGGAACTCGTACTGGATAACGGGACCGAAGTTACCAGGTTGACCTGGGAGAAGGCCAGTGGTCAGATAACCGTGGAGAACGGCAAGGATTGGATGGTGATCGATAATGGAGCCGAGCTGAAGTTCATCGATCCCCAGCAATGGGAGTTCAACCTGCCCATGGAGTTCACATACGACATGCCCCACGGCGATACGGTCAGCGCTTATGCGACACCCATAACGAACATCGGATATGCTGAACAGGCAAAGAGGTTGAACCTGTTTCGGTTGAATTCCGAACTTGACATTGTGAGCTACAGGCTCTGGACACCGATCCAGTCCGAACCCGTTGTGAACGGATGGCTTTTCGGCAATACCGACCTCACAGTCCACAGTTTCAAGGTTGTTTTCTCCGGTTTCAATGACGTCTATCCAAGGACAGGAGATTTCAAGGTGAATTTCTCCAACGATGCTGGAGACTCTGTGGAATGGGGATACATCTACAACACAAGCGTCAACCTGACCGTTCCCATCAAAGGAACGGATGGAGGGACATCGGTATTCTATCTCAACATCACCGATAGCGAGGGACTGATCTCATCGACCTCGTTCAATTTCCGCATAGATATGGCTCCTCCGGGTATTGTCGAAGGTGCCGCCCTCAGAGCCGACGATTACGACGATACAATGCTGAATGTGGATGACGACCCGGAGATGTTCTTCACATGGGACAACGTTGCCGAATCCGGTTCGGGGTTGAAAGGGATCTGCTACTCCCTGGACAAGAACACCTATCCAGACCAGGAGAACTTGACGACCGAGTTCAAGAGCGTCTATGTCGGTCTGGAGGGCTTTCACAGGCTCTTTGTATGGGCCGTTGATAACACGAACCGGGTTGGACCGTTAACGCAGATACCCGTGGTGATCGACTCCCATCAGGTCTATTTTTCCGACCCCCGCCCGGACAGGAAGGTGAACGTTACATACGGTACCTTTGTTGTTTCCGTCACCATCAACGATGATCTGTCGGGGGTTGACCTGGACTCGATCTACTATCAGTACACGATGCCCGACAGACAGCTCTCGGAATGGATAAAATACGAGACAGAAGGCGGCAACGCTTCCAGCATCCGGGTCTCCCTGGTCCTTGAAATGGTGCCAGGGGCGGACAATCTCGTCATCTGGAAAGCCCGGGACATGGCACGGAACAAAGAGAGACAATCCGATCCATTCGTAATTCATTACGATCCCGATCTCAAGAACCCGAAAGTGAACCTCCTTTCGCCGGCGGATTCATATCGGGTGGAGGAAAGCGTGAGCCTGAACTGGAAGGGGAATTACATCAATCCCCTGAACCTTACCTACCAGCTAATGATCGTCCTTCCCGACGATACCGAAGAGATGTACCCTCTCACGGGAACCACCTACAATTACTTCCCCGGGATGCCTGGGACCTATCATTGGTACGTCGTGGCAATTGCCGACGGTATAAGGGCTACCTCCCTGACCAGGACCTTTATTTTCGATCCTGCCTTCGTTGATGTGTCCTTCAAGAGCACGGACAAGGTGACGATCGGCTATGACTATCCGCTGAGTGTGTCCATGGAGAATACCCTTGAGGTCAATGTGACCCTGACCTTCTCCCTTCAGGTCCCCAGGGGATTCACGATCGAAAGAGGGGACACCTACGACCTGGAGCCCGGTGAGACGCTGGACGGGGATCTGATACTGAATTCCTCCATGGCCCAGGCGGGGACCTACGCGATCACTGTCAATGTCACCGATTCCTACGGAAGGTCCAATGTTTACCAGGTGTCTCTTGTTGTCGAGAACGAGGCCGTCATCGACGGTCCCGATGATGATGAGGAAAAACAACTACCGATCGGTCTGATAATCGGCATCATAATTGCCTTGCTCATTTTATTGATCATCATCGTACTGATCGTGCTCAAACGAAGGAAGACCGAGGAGGAAGAGGAGGAGCAGGAAGAGGAGGAGGAAAAGATCAGCCTTGAGTACGATCCCACCGGCAAGGTAGCGAAAGGCGGAAGCCATGTATCTTCCGCTGTTCCATTGGCCCCGGGGATAATGAATGCCAACGAGAGAGAGCTGAGAATGCGCGGAAGCAATGTCATAGAACTCACCATTCCGACAAAGGAGGATTCCGAGGAGGAGAAGCCTCCAGAAGAGGAACTAGAGGAAGAGGACATGGAGGAGCTGTCACCGGAAGAGATGGCTGCCGAACTCTACGGGACCAAAGAAGAATAGTGATTGTAGGGTTTTAATATCACGACCCTGATGGGCTCCCGATGGAGCGACGCGGCCGGGGGAAGAAGAAACC
>JAFGJI010000193.1 GCA_016929175.1 Thermoplasmatota archaeon
TCGAAGAGCAGGGTCCCGTTCACGAGGATCATGGGGAGGTCTGCGGTATTGAAATGGAACTCCAGTTCCCTCCAGAGAATGAAGGAGGCATCGTCCAGAGCTTTCAGCTCTGTGGAGACCATAAGCACGAAGCGGCTTTCAAGGGGAAGCCGGATGTCCGGGTCAACAATATAGGTCAGTTCATCCTGTCCAGCAACTAATGAAAGAGGAACGCTCACGGTTGGCAGACCTTCATCGTCCTTCTTCCATATCGTAACGTTCAGCGTTGAGAACCTGATGGGTTCGGAAACATGGACCACAAAGTTGGTCCCGGGAAGAACATTCCCTCGCTCATCGACATCGACAGCCTCGACCCATAAGGGAAAAGGATCCTCCTTGAGTACAATGTCGAGCGATCCCTCTCCGGAAACAGGTACGTACGCCATATCTCCCACGGTGCTGTGGTGGGGGGCTGAAACCTCCAACGTAACGGCTCCCGCGACCACCTTTGGAAAGAACACCTCACCCTCCGGACCCGTCAGGAGATCGAACCGTCCCTCGGGGATCATATCATCCACGATCCGGACCCTTGCACCTTCGAAAGGTGACCCACGTGAGGCCACCCCCACCCTTAGAGTACCCCAGGATTTGGGTCCGATCGGAACGTCTCCGAGGTCGAGGACCTTTCCTTTCTCTACGACGCATCCTGGCCGCGAAGTTCCGTTGTAGAGGTAGCTCTCGTTTACCTCCAACCTGTACGACCCGGCCGGGATGGAGGGAAAGATGAAGGTCCCCTCTTCATTGGAAAAGGATATCTGGTCAAGGACCATTGCCTGCAGTCCGTCGGCCGGCTCCCCCGTTTTTGAATTTACCAGCCTCCCGATAATTGCTCCGGGGGGGAGCTCGGTGGTGAAGGGCACCGTCATTGCCCTCCACAACGGTCTCGCACCGAGGGCGTCCATGATGTAAGGTTCGATCCTCAGGTTGTAGGTGGTGTCGAACTCGAGATCCTCCAGCGGTTGGAGGTCGATCATGGTATCGTCTTCCAGGGACGTGAGTCCGAAAGGTATCTCGAGCATACCGGCTTCCCTGAAAAGACCGTAATTATTGACGTTCAGGATGGATTCTCGGTGCATGGTCCTCTTGAAGTCTATCCTTATGGGAAGCGAATGATTGACATCGACGCTGTCAAGGAGGACAGAGAAAGGCCATTCCTTTTCGGTCATTGTGAAGATGGAAAGGGCTTCCCCGCCCTCGGGAACGATCATGAAATCGTTGGGGTCCGTTTCCGACAGAGGTTGGAAGTCCTTTTCAGTTATCTCCACCGAGGTGTTCACTGACCTGATCCTGGGATAAACCGTTTCTCCCGCAGCATCGGTGGTTCTTACCAGGGAGAATGGGGGCTCCGGAAAACCTGGCCTGTAACCCAGTTCGACCAGGGCACCTTCAAGAGGTTCCCCGCTGGTCCCGTTGATGACCCTCACCGTCATATTGCATGTCGGAGGATCACTAACGAGAAGTTCCCCGTCAGGGACGAAGGAGGTGTTCCCCTTAAAAATATGATCGCTGAAAGTGTAAAGGTCATAACCTGTAACGGCTTCCTTGTAATAGGTTGAATGGATGACCACGGTGTATGGGTTCAGAGCCGGTGAAGAACCCCAGGTGTCGGAATCCACCGAAATATTGAACCCACCGGATGCATCCGTAGTGCCATTGAAATATAGGGTGATGAACTGTGGGGGCGTCATACCCGTCTGTTTCAAGGTCTGACATGTGACCTTCATTCCTGCCTCACCGTTCACCACCTGCCCTTCTATCCAGGCATCCAGTGTTCCCTTGGTCTCGTATCCTGATACATTGGCCGGTTGTACAAATATGACCGTTAAGGATGTCAATAGAAAGACCAGTGCAAACAGCAACGCGGTCCATTTCCCCGAGGTTGTGGTGTTTCGTGGCATATCATAACCCCCAGACCATTCCATCATATGCGATCTATTTGAGAGCTGATGCGTTTGAACAACATATCGCAGGGCGGAGAAAAGTCCCACCCTGCGATGGCATGGAAGGTTTCACTCCTTCTCTTCGTCTTCCTCCTCCTCCTCCATCTCCTCGAACTCTTCGTCCTCATCGAGTTCCATGTCATCTTCCTCTTCGTACTGGTCGGATATGTCCCCATCCTCCTCCTCCAGTTCCATCTTGTCCTGATCGGAGAAGTCGTATCCGCATTCGGGACACGCATCGTCATCAGGATCGAGCATGTTCCCGCACTTGGGACACTTGTAAGCCTCTTCCTCGAACTCCGCGCCGCAGTGAGGACATACCGAATCATCAGAGCTCACAAGGTTGTGGCACACAGGACACTCGAACTCCTCCTTCAGCTCCTCCTCGATGTCCGACTTCCTGCTCTGCATATAGAGGAATATCCCCAGGATCATTATGATGATAACAACGGCCACCACGACGATTATGATAACCCAGTTCAGACCATCCTTGCCATTGTCCTCCTCTCCTATGAAGATGGTCCTGGTATATTCGTAGAACTGAACCCCTGTCACACCGTCGAACAACCGTATGAGGACCTGGTATTCGCCCTTCTCTTTGTCCGTGAAATCAAGCTGGACCTGCCGCTCTTCCAGAGCGGCCAGGGTGAAGTTCGATATCTCCTTGTACTGAGCCGCCGGGTCACTTGCCGGTCTTATGGAGACAGATATCCTAATGGGTCGTCCTAGCGGATTTGCAGCGGATACGGTGATCAGACCCGGATCCTGCTGTTTGCCGGGGAAATCATCTATCGGATAGATGATGATGGTCTTGGTCTCCGTGGTGAAATAGACAAGGAAAGGCGACCTCATTCTTGCACCGTTCGTTCCGTATTCCCCGTCCGGAAGGGCGAGCATGTATTCGGTCATAGGCTCGAGGTCATCATGATCTATTCCCACCCCCCTGCCGGTGGTGGCCCAGTTGAATGTCAGGTTGCCGACAGGCGCGTTCGTATCCGCCCTCACGAACTCAATATTCGATTCCACACGTGTTCTATTCACGGTATAGTTGGTGAAATAAATGTAGATCAGTGTGTCCACGGAAACATTATCGCTGTCTATCTCCTCCTTTGTCGGATTTGTCAGAAGCACCTCGATGGGTTTGAATTCGGTCATTATCTCGATCACTTCTCCGCGTATCAGAGCCTTGCTCCCTGAAACGGTCGTCATCTCCCTGTGGAATTCACCGTCGGCGAAATTCGAGATCGACAGCACGTAATTCATATCATGTGCGAGGGGCGCCTCAGGTCTGGGGATCACTGACCTGCCATCCTCGGATACCTCGACAGTTAGAGTGACCGGCGGCGAGCCGAGTGTGAAGTTGTCAAGGAAGGAAACGGGGTCGGAATGCTGGAGCTCTTCCTTGAACCTGACGGTGATCGATCCAGAAACGATCATTCTACCGGTCGGGTCCTTGGGGTAGATCACCGTTATCCAGTCGGGAAGACGGAGAAGTTCGAAATCGGTATCCTCTATCGCAAACCCGGCCTTCAATGTCCTCTGCCCGAGGGATTTGGTCGAGAGACCGATATCGGTCCCGTTTGCAACCACGGTGACAGGGAACAGCTCCGGGAGGTTCATATCAATATCCAGAAGATATGCACCGTTCGCCTCGGTGTAGCCAGAGTCAAGTAGGGTTTCCTCGAAGTAGACCTCGATCCGTACCCCCTCAACCCCTTTGTCATTGATCGTCACCCTTCCATTGACTGCAGCACTTGGAAGGCTTTCGGTATTGAAAACTATGGACAGGTCTCTCCAGAGCGGATTGTTCCCTGCCTTGTCGGCAACCTGCTCGCTTATGAAAAAGGTGTACCTGGAATTGTAGGACAGGTCCGTCCTGGGGGTCAACCTCCATTTCTTCAGGTTCTCTGTCATGTTGAAGATATCTATCGGGACCTGGACGGAATCCGGTCCGAGGATCTTGATATTGTCCGGGCTCATCGTTTCTATGTTCATATCATTCTCGAAATCTAGCCTGAAGTAGTCGTCGACCCCGATTATCACTTCATTCTCCAGCGGTATGTAGATATCGGCACTGATAGCAATTATTTCCACCGGCAGCGGTTTCTCCAGCATGGTGACGTTCTTTCTGGTTGGGTCTTCCGTACCTGGATATATGCTGAACGAGCTGTCGTAGTAGTTGGGAAATGCTGCCTTGAAGGGTGTAGATAGGTCCAGCCTTATATCATCGAACTGTGCATTTCCGTATTCATCTGTCTCCAGGAACTCTCCGGTGATGAACTGAGTGATATTGACACCTCCCATCGGGGTGCCTTCCTCGTTCTGGGCGGTCAAGATCACGGATCGTGTCTCATGTTTGTAAACTACCAGCCCTTCGACGATGTGCTCTTCTCCCCTTTGTAAATTGAAAACATAGGGTTCGGTCCTCTCGCCGTAGTAGAGGTATTCGTCCACGTTGCCAACGGTCGGGCCCCAGACGGTTATTGTATGATCGTATTCCTCCCGGACCTCCACGCTGAAATGACCATTGACAAGGTCCATGGGAGTATTGTCGATCCTTATGGTGGTTCCTTCCGGTGCGGGTTCGGTGGTCCCGTCGATCAGAACGGTCCCGCTTACCACGGGAGGCATTTCCCATGTTGTGAAAGTTGTCGTGAATGTCCTCCAGAGTGATACGTTGTCGTTGGTGTCGAGTACCCGGGGAAGGACGGTCAATCGATAGGAGGTATTGTATTCCAGGTCAGAGATCGGTATCAGATTGACCAGCTGGTTTCCGGAACTCCATGAATAGTCAAGCTCCACCCGGGCTCCCCCGACCTTCTCGATGAAGACCGTATCGGCGTTCACGGAGGAAGTGTTCATGGTAGTGTGGAACTGAACGAAGATCCCCGCCTGATTGCCATTGGTCCTTATCCCGGTGGCCCCATCCGCGGGGAAGGACGATCGAACCAGGGGGTCCTCTTTCAGACCGATCTCGTAATGAACGGTCTGGTCCACCTTGAGCGTTCTTTTTACATAGCCAGTTCCGTCTTCGGTGTTGAAATGGGGTTTTTCGAAATATATCCTTATCTGATTATCCGCCCCCTCCAGTCCCACCTGCATGTTCTCGAACA
>JAFGJI010000194.1 GCA_016929175.1 Thermoplasmatota archaeon
AAGACCCCACAGTACTGGATGCTGTTCTTCATGTTCATGATAGGGGCCGGAGCGGGCCTTATGGTCATAGGCATCATCCAGCTCTTTGGTAAATCCGCCCTTATCGACAACGATATCGAGGCGGGGGAAGCGGGGACCATAGCCCTAACCGCAATGGCACTGTTCTATTCTCTTGCCAACGGTTTGGGAAGGATCGCCTGGGGGGCCATTTCCGACAAGATCGGGAGAAGATGGGCCTTCATCTCCATGTTCGCGATCCAGGGGGTGATGATGATCCTCTTCTACTTCATAGGCGGGAACGAATGGCTCCTGTACATCGGTGCTACTGTCATCGGTTTCAATTTCGGCGGTAATTTCGCCCTGTTCCCCTCGGCGACCGCCGACTTCTTCGGGAACAAGTCCGTTGGTTTGAACTACGGCTTCGTCTTCTTCTCCTACGGTATAGGCGGACTCATAGGCCCAATGCTGGGGGGCATCATGGGAGACATGAACCTCTGGATATGGGCGTTCATCCCTGCGGGGATCGCTCTTCTGATATCTGCGGTGGTCGCCTTCTTGCTGAAGGCGCCCAGGAAGAAGGGCGATGAGGAGAAGGAAGAGTCGAATTGAAGAGGCTTCCGGGCGGGAAAAGAAACATATTCTTGTTTGGGGGGGTTGCGCGTCCCCCCCATTTTTTTTCCCAAAGACCTTTTACTGGAATCCCAATCATATTCCGGTCACATGGCCTTTCCATCCCAATACCAGGGAGGATCGGGCACAATACCCAATAATCTTATAGTTTTCAACGGCCTTTATATACAACTTGTCAACGGACTGACAAGTACTTTATAAGTAACTTGTCACCGCGATGCTGTTCTATTAGTGAACGTGTGCTGTTCAGGGTGCTCCGGACCCCCACCACGAGCCTGCGTACTCCCTCTCTTTGTTTGCAGGGAGACACGACGGCCTGAAGAGGTGCCTCCACGCGTCGGGAGGGGGCTCGATGAGGCCGGGTTTTACCTCGCGCTCCATTATATTCTCCACCGGTTCCATTCCGGCCCCCCTGAACCCGCATCTCTTGCATCGGAGGCCTTGATCCCTGCCCATCGACTCCGTGGGGCCGCCGCATTTTGGACACCTTGGGTTGGAAAGTGTTTTCAGGATAGCAAGCTCCCTCACCTCCACCTTCTCGAGGTTTATTGTGATGCCGGGGACATCCTCCGACCTGACGCTGCCCCATACCCTGAGTTTGTCGCCAGGAGCGAGCGCCGTAAGGTTCTTCCTGAAGCCTTTCGTGGGCTCGTATGCCGCGCATGTTGCGGTGTTCCCCTGGGGGTCTATTACATCGAAGAACAGGTGGCCCCCCTCCCTGTAGACCGGGGGGGAGGAAATGGTGACCTCTGTTGATATGCTCGAAAAAGGCCGGAGCGACGTGAGGTCCTTCACGTACTCGATATGGGCGTCCGTGTGCTGGTTGGTCTTCCACAGCACCCACCGTTCGATACCGTCAGCCTTCACCATCCTCGATGCTTCCAGGGTGTCGGAGGGGTCGATCCCCCTGATACCGAGAATTACCGGGCAGGGGGAATGCGGGATGCATACGGGGTTCCCTGCCGCATCCACGTTGAAGAAGGTTGATGGATACCTCTTCGAGGCCTCCCGGAGGGTTTTCGCATCGACCTGCCTCTTACGGTCCTTGACCGCAGCGGGTCTGTATAACATGGCCTCGTATGTGTGCAGGGAGAGGTCAGCCCCCACGGCTGCGAGGGCCCCTATCAGACCGCGCTCGTTCTTCCATCCTTTCATGAAAGCGTTGGCAGAATTCCCGACCTCTTTTACGGCATCCAGATCGAGGATCTCATGAAGGGCCCTATGATAGATATCGCGGAAGCTTGTCGGGACCTGCCCTTTAAGTATAACGAGACCCGGATTTGTCTGGGGGTCCTCGAAGACGGACAGGTCCCATATGACATTCTCGGCGATGAAGAGTATCTCGTCAAGGAGGCCTTCTTCTCCCTCGTAGCGAAGACAGAAGGCGCCGTTCCCCCGGGTCTTCCAGGGAACATTCGGGTTCAGCCTTACAAGCTCCGGAGGCGATAGAAGCTCCATGGGAAGCTCCGACAGCCTATCGAGAAGGACCGCTCCCAGATAGGTCGTGCACATGCCCAGCGTCGCCGAGTCCGTGGAATCCACCGCAACATGATATATTGTCATTTCCGGGCCCCGTCAAGCTGCTGCCTGATGGAAGCCAGGAGGAGGGGGAGCAGAACAGTGGCGTCCCCCTCGACGGTGACATGGGGGGCCCCTTCCTTCAATTTTCCCCAGGAGATGGCTTCCCTGGTTCGGGCTCCCGAGAGCGAGCCGTCCCATTCCACGGCGGTGGTTATGTACACAGCGTGATCGAGGCCGTCCCTGAACTGGTTCCACCAGATGACGTGATGCTTTGATATGCCGCCGCCGATCATCAGCGCCCCCGTCTCCTTGGCATCGAAGACGATGTCCGAGAGCTCCTGCTCGTCCTTGAAAAGGTCCAGTTTGAAATCGGAGTGGGTCTGCCTCCACATCCACAGCTGGGAGCCGAAGGCACCGTCGGTGGGTCCGGGGAGGTATACGGGGATGTTGTTCCTTGCCGCCCAGTAGGTTATCGAGCTCTCATCGTCGAGCCTTTTGCCGACCTCCCTGACGATCTCTGACGTGGAGAACTCCCTCTTTCCGGTCTTCCAGATATCCTCCATGAACTCCCTCATCTTCTTCTCCAGGATAATTCCGTAGGAATCCAGGGGGATGAGGACATTCCCGAGCCTTTGGATGCCCTTGTGGTAGAGGTCGCTGTCATCCATCTCGAAGTCGCCGTGGTGATACTTTCTCCAGATCCGTGCAAGGTCGTGGTCAAGGGTGCCGCAGGTGGTTATGACGGCATCAACCCATCTCCTCTTGACCATCTCCTTGATGACGCCCCTGGTCCCGGTGGATATTATGCAGGCGGGGAAAGAGAGGAACGTGAAGCAGGATTCACGCTCGATCATGTCCTTCATGATGTTCGCGGCTTCGAAGAGCTTCTTGGCAGTGAATCCGCCGCCCTTTCCTAGCTGGACCATGAGATCGTTCACGGTCTCCACAGAGTCCAGGTCGATATCCTCCACCGGGGGGAGGTCCAATTTCTTAGCCATGTGCGTGGTATGGCGGGGGCCCGATTTAAACCTTCTACATGGGCGGGGGGGCCCCCTCGGACGTACGGTGGCCTCTAACCACATGATTTAGATATGACAAGGTCCATCATCGCAGAGCAAGGAGGAACGAACCTGACGGACCCCGAGACCCCGGAGGAGAACACGCTGGATGACACGCTTCCGGGCGACGTGAGGATACACAAGGTGTCCGTCCCCGGGGGCTGGATATACATCAGTTATGTGCGGAGGAAGATCGGTGGAAGATACTTCACGACCCAGCTCTCGACGGTCTACGTTCCCGGAAGAAGATGATCCCCTGACGGACCGATCCTTTTCCTTCAGAACAATGCAAAGAACAGCATATGAACCGCTGTATTGAGTATCGTGAGAGGGGCCCCCACCTTCAGGAAATCCAGGAATGTGAGGGTGTCTCCGGAACGCCTCTCGGCGTTCTGTACAATTATTATGTTGCTCGCTGCCCCTATCAATGTAAGGTTTCCCGCGATGGTGCTTCCCGCGGCAAGTGCGAGCATCCCTTCCGCTCCCACACCGATTTCATGGAGGATGGGCATGTAAAGGGCGACCATGGGGACGTTGGAGACGAACTGGCTGCCCACTATGCTGGCTGATAGTATCATGGGAACCGACCCCATATCGAACGGAGAGCTTTCGGTGATATCCTGGAATATCCCCGTGTTCCAGACGCTTTTCATGAGCACGAACATCGCCGCGAAGAACACGAGCGTTCTCCAGTCTATGGAACGGACCAGCTGCAGCCTCCTGTTATGGAACAGCAGTATCGGCAGCATGGAGACCAGAGCGATGTACGTGAGCCTCATGTCGAATCCTATCCCGGTCATAACGATGATGATCTTGACGGCAATGAGAGTGAACATAAGTCCCAACGATATCCTGGAGATAAAAGCGAGCCTGCTATCTGCAAGTTCGACAGGCTCCAGGGGCTGCACACGTCGATGGAACTCCTTGCGGAAGAAGAGCCTCAGAAGAGCGTATGCCAGCAGAATGTTGATCATCGTGGGAATGAAGAGATACAGAAAGAAATCCACGAAGGGGTTCTCGACCGTGCCTTCAAGGGCTATCAGGATGTTCTGGGGGTTCCCTATCGGGCTCGTAACGCTTCCGATGGTCACTCCGAATGCAAGTGAAAGGAGCATGAGCTTGGGAGAGATCCCGCTTCTTTTGGACAGTAAAAGCACCACGGGGACCCCGATGACCGCCACCGTGTCGTTCATGAGAAATGTAGAAGCAAGCCCCATCACGAGGAGGACAGACAGAACGAGCGCATCGACGGTCCTGGCATGCCTGAAGATCCTCTCGGAGATCCGGGATAGAAGGCCGCTCTCCTCCAGGGCCTGACCGATGACGAAAACGCCGAAAAGGAAAAGGATGACATCGCAATCTACGGCCTTCAGGGCTCCGATGGGGGATATCTGACCTGTCAGAAGGACGGCAAGAGCACCCATCCCCATTATCATCCATATCCCCAATTTTAGGGAGCCTATCCTTCTCACCACAATGAGGAGGATGACCATGGCAAGTACGACGAGTGCGATCACAAGGGGGGCGGGAGAATGGGCTGGCTATTTAAAGCTTACAGGAACTCTGGTCCGGGACCCCGACCAACGCAGCGATCACATTGAAGAAAGCGTGATCCGGGGAGAACGTCCTTGACATTCTCTTCACACGGCCTCCGATCGATCTCAAGAACGCACCTCGCAGCGTTCCAAGAGAAAGTAGGAGATCATTTAGAGCTTGTGCGCGGGTATCACTCCTCCTTGTACCCGGGCCCTCTCCTTTTCACTCCTCCTCGTACTCGGACCTCCTGCTGAGCATATACAGGATCACCCCGAGAGCAATGAGGACGAAAACGATGATGATCACTATTGTGAAGAGATCCGGTTCATCATCCTCCTTTTCCCTGCTCATCTGAGGTACCGGGTCTCCCTGATCCCATTCGATATCCTCGTAACCATCCTTTGATGCCTTGAAATGGGCACCGACAGGGAAATCGGAGCCGGTCAGATATACGAACACTGCAGTGCCGTTCTCGTCCGTTACCGCCGAATATGTCGTTCCGTTGATTGTGACGACGACCAGTACGCCGGGAACAGGGTTCTCATCTTCATCCAGTATCGTGATCTTCGGGTGAACCACCGGAGGCTCCTCCGGTATGTATTCGTAGTATTCCATCTCCATATCCACCCGGATACCGGACGGATCGGAGTGGTCGAAAGCTTCGGAGACCGAGACGAGATAACCGCTGTTGTTGTCGACGATCCCGAGCTGGTCGCCGGGAGGTGTTACCCGGAGGGTATAGTTCGTTCCGAACCCGATGATCGAGAAGCGGTAATAACCGCTGGAATTCGTGTTGACGTATGCGAAGCTTGCCCCTCTCGAGAGGACCTCCACCCGTGCCATTACGACGGGTTCTCCGTCCTTGGGACCTCCGGAATACAGGATACGGCCGTGGATGGGACCCTCTGCCGGCGGGATGTAGGTGTAATATTCAAGGGAAAGCGGCAGGAGCATCGATACGTTGAAGTTGAAGACGATGGTCCTCTCGATATAACCGCTGACCTGGCCTCCGGGAACCACCGCATCCTCGGGAATCACCTTAAGGGTGTAATTATTAGCGAAGGGAACCCCCTCGAACATGAAGGAGCCGTTCACCTCCGTGGTCGTGTTCCCGAACTCGCTGCCGTCCATGTTCATGAGGAACACGGTCGCGTTCGTTGAGTTTCTTCCCATCATAGGTCCGTTCAGATAGGTCACGTGCCCCTCGAGAGTGCCCGTGGTGACTGGGGGGATGTGTTCGAAATACTCGATGAAGACTGCAAGTGTTGTCGTTTTCACGAAATCAAAGGTAGAGGTCAGATTGATGTAACCGCTGATCTCCCCGAACGGCTCCACGGGGTCCACGGGCGTAGCCGTCAATGTGTAATTCTTCGCGAAGAGCAGATCATCGAACTGGAATTGCCCGTCCCCAAGCACCGTTCGGGTCCCGATCAGGCCGCCGGAGCTGTTGGTAAGCTCCACCACCGCGTTGACGGCAAAGGTACCGTTCAATGGTCCACCGTTGTAGCGCACGATACATGCCAGTGTGCCTTCTATCGGGGGAGCGGTCGTGCCATAGACCTCTGAAGCGTTGGTCAACAATGCATCATCAACGGCCATCACCATGAAGCCGTATTCCGTTCCGGGATCCAGGTTGATGAAGGGATAGGACCCTGCGCTCGAAGTGTTGAACTGCCATTCCCATTCCCCACCTGCCTTGAACCAGACCTCGTAATGGGTGACATCCTCCGATATGGACGGATCGAAGATCAGCTCTATCGACCGATGATCGATGGTAACGGCCCGAAGGTTCCTCGGGGCCTCCGGAAGTGTGAAGTCCGGCAGTATGAGATACATCGGATCGGTCGGAAAGGGATCCACCTCCATAGATCCTTCCACGGGAACGTCCCCTCCCTCATATCTGAATTCCAGATGGTTGACCCCCGGGATAGGCGTGCTGGAACCGATGTACTTCCTGACGAGCAGGACAAAGGGGATGGGAAATGCTCCGTTAGTGTCGGATACCGGGTCCATACCTCCGAAGTGGGATGTTTTGTAGATTTCCTCACCATCGACCGTCAACTTCATCTCGCAGTCCGCGACCGCGTTTGAGCTGTCCTCATTGCGGACGAAGATCTCCCTGTTCTTTCTTACCCATATTCCTGCCGTTGGGCCCACCCATACATCGGTATCCGTGAAATATGAACTGAAGACATCCACCGTCCCGGTGCTCAGTTCTATGAAGTTCTTCGAATAGAGCGGATAGAAGAAATCGCTGAGGAACAGCTGGGTTTCCCCCTGCAGTTCGAAGCAGTTCGAACCGGGGCCCCTTGCCTCGAAACGATCGGGGGTGATGCTCGAATTGTAGAATAACCCGGCGGAATGGACGCAGTGGGCCTGGGGGCCCCATGAGAAAACGTTCATAGAGTTACCCCGGAATGTATGGACATTCTCGAGGAATATCCCCGGATTGCTGTTGCCTTCGGAATGGAAGGTCGGCACGTATGGAGTGAACGATTGTATCGGATCGGCGTAGATGTGCTCGGACTGGAACACGCTCATCGCTCCGAACATGCCGCCGGTGCTCCATGCCGTGCACCCGTTCATGGTGATATTGTTGGATCTTTCTATATGAACCGCGCTATCACCGGTCGAAGTGAAATTGATACCGTATATCGCGATACGGGCGGAATCGTGCACGAACAGTGCGATCCCCGTTCCGCCAACGACCTTCACTTCTCCGTCGGTAATGTTCCCCGATATGACCAGGTCCATGAGGGAAAGGTCGATGTTCTCGTAATATGTCCCCGGTGCAACGACAATGGTGTCTCCGGGCAATGCAAAATCCAACGCGTCCCTGATATTGTCGTAGGACGAGCCTGGATCGTCGTCCACGTAAAGATCCTTCTGCATGAGAGGAGTTACATCGGAAGCTCCATCCGCTGTGACAGACCATACCATTGATACCATGCAAAGAATTATGATAGCAGCGGCCATCTTCTTCATTTCTCTCACACCCCGATCCCACAGGATCCTTGAGAAAACAATTGAAACCGTGATTATTAATAGATTTCCTCGAAGGCGCGAGTCCCGGATCCGTATCTTTCCATGCTATGCGGACCGATCCTCGGTCAGCCATCTCCAGAGAGGAGCGAACTCGATCCTCTTTCCATCCATGACAGTATTGGCCTCTTGGTCCCATGTTATCACCTTGAGGCTGCTGCAGCCGAGGTCCGCCGAAGCCTTCAGGAGCGAGGTCAGCTCCCTTTCATGAACTTCCGTGGAACCTGATGAAAAGGTCACCTGTATCAGCTCCTTTATCTCCGTCCCCCTCTTTATTACAAAATCTACTTCTCTGTTTCGATCATCCTTCCAGTAATAGAACTCCAGCATCGGATCGATCGATCTCTTCCGCAGAAGGTCGATCATCACGAGGTTCTCCATCATCCTTCCGATGTTCTCGCTCGAGCGCATTCCCAGGACGCCGATCATTCCCGGATCTATGACATAGACCTTCTTTGCTGAATTCTTGATCTCGTTGGGTTTATGGGAATACTTTTCAAGAAGGACGAGCAGGTAGGATTCGCAGAGGTGGTCCACGTAGTTCTTGACCGTGTGGACGCTTTTCAATCCATGGACCTTCTTGAGCCTGTTGAACGTTATGGTCGTGGAAAAGCTCGAGATCAGGGATATTGCCATTTCCCTGAACGTTTTCACATATCTTATCTTGTGGCGTGCGATAATGTCCTTAGTGATAATGGAGGAATAGAGCGTGCTCAGATATTCTCCGATAATTGATGGGTCCCTGACGACCTCCGGGAATCCTCCTGTCCTTATATATTCTTCAAGGGCTCTTTTCATGTCCCCTCTATCCTTGGTCGTCAGTGCGGTCATTCCCGATCCCCTGTACTTCAAAAACTCCCTGAAAGAGAACGGGAATATCTCCATCTGGAAGTGCCTGCCGGTGAGATGAGTGGCCAGTTCCTGGCTCAGGAGGTTCGCATTGCTTCCCGTAACGACCGTTCTGATCCCGGTCCGGTGCAGGCGATTCACGAACAGTTCCCACCCCTGGATGTTCTGGACCTCGTCAAGAACGACATACCGGAGATCACCATGGACCTCGTATAGGACCTCCAGGACCGAATTCAGATCCTCAACTTCCAGATGGGCCAGGCGTTCATCATCGAAATTCACGTATCCGAAATCAAGGTCTCTAAGCAGAAGGATCGAGAATACGGTCTTCCCTGCCCTCCTCGCTCCAAGTGCGACCTTGATCTGATCGGCCTCGACAAGAGCCCTCCATTTATCATGGACCTCCCTGTCGATGATACGATCATCTTCCAGGACCTTTGATATGAACTGGCGCTGGTCCATGATGATATCTTTGAGCACCTTGTTGTCCATGAATATGGATCCGTTCGTTATTTATAAATAATTTGCGTTGGTGATGCACATTTTCATATGTGAATGTGCGTTAGCAATGCACATTTCCGTTGCAGGGATCTTTTCTATTGATATACATCCCCCCGTATGGACATGTGATCATAGGACGATGGTCGCGGGAGCTTTCTCCCACGGCCTGCTCTTTCTCCACTCCTCGATCCATTCCTCCGGGATGACGAGAGAGAGAGCGCCCATGTCCCCCAGGTGTTCTCCAAGCTCCGAGGGGACGACCCTCACACCTTTTGTCATTGCGGGGAAGGACCTGAAGAACTCCTCCATCAAAAGCGGGAGCAGAATATCGGTGTTGTTGAGGAATACACTACCTCCGATAATTATGGTGTCAGGATCAAGGATGACGCTCATGGAGGCGAGGCCGCGGGAGAGATATCTTGCCGCTTCGTGTACCACTTCCACTGCCTTACTGTCCCCTCTTTTGTATGCATCTAAAACGTCGGAAGTGGATGCGCCTCCTCCGTACTCCCTTGCGATGGCCATCCCCGATGCCAGGGACTCAAGGTGTCCGTGGCTCCCGCACCCGCAGGGGGGGCCGTCGTCGACGAGGTGGATGTGTCCTCCGTGGGGGGCGTTCCCGTTCCTTCCGCGGAGAAGCTTTCCGTCAACGAAGGCTCCGGTGCCTATTCCCGTGCTCCAGGTGACGTAGAGGAGATTATCGGAGCCTCTTCCCGCTCCGAAAAGCCTCTCCGCGATGGCGCCGGCTACGGCATCGTTCTCGATGACAAGGTCCTGGTATCTCTTTTCCAGCTCTTTTGCCAGAGGTATTGATACCCAGTCGTTGGGGAGGAGCCCTCTTTCGGGGTTCATCCCTCCGCACATGTTGGGACAGAGCAAGGAGGTCCTTCCTTCTTCCTTGAAGAAAGGCCCTGCGGAGCTGATGCCCACGAAGAGGAGGGACTCGCTTCCGAGACCCGTCATTGAGAGAGAACGATCGAGAAGCTCCATGACCTGGAGGGGGACGGTCTCCGGGGTTCCTTCCAGTCTCGTTCTCTGGTAGAGCCTTATCAGGATTTCGTCTCTGCTGAACAACGAGGCGGTGATCTTGGTCGCCCCGATGTCGACAGCCGCTATTATCTTCTTCAAGTTCTGTTCTCCGTTGAACCTTTATCGAAGGAGTAATGGCGTTGGAGGTTTAAATGGATGTATGAATGACGCTGCTGTCCTCGGAAAGGTTTTTAATCAGATGGTATTATGGCCTCAATCCACATGCGGTGATGATCAGGTTCGATATGTCAACAAACCCTTCGGGTTCGACCGGGCTTGACCTTCCCCGCATATAAGAGATAAATAATTGCGGGGATAGCTCAAAACCCTTTGGCATCCGCCAAAGCGTTTACGGAAGGGGGGTATCTGCGATACCCCGTCCCGGTTATAGGGTCCTACGGACCCACCGGGCTTCGCCACCCCGCACATCCGCCCACCCATCCGCCCCACCACCAACCCATCCCAACAACATGCGGGGATGGCTCAGCCCGGTACGGCGACGGATTGCTAATCCGTTGACCTTCGGTCACGGGGGTTCGAATCCCCCTCCCCGCGCCACATCCCATGGGGTATTATACAATTTAAGAAATTGTAGAGGGTTAAGAATTATTCTCGTAAACATGAAACTTTCATTCTGGGGTTATACGTAACCCCTTAGTGATCCTTTGAGTATTAAATAATAATTTTTTTTAGTTTGAATAATTGATAGGGTCTATTTTAAGAGCATCAATAACAAATGAAGAAATTTCTTCTGTTGTTATTATAATTCCAAATAATATTTTAACTTCATTAT
>JAFGJI010000195.1 GCA_016929175.1 Thermoplasmatota archaeon
GCGTGTATATCATCTCTGACAGATGGAAACCCATCAGCGATCGGATACTCGATGAGATCCAGAGAGGCGTAACGATACTCCACGGCCGGGGCGGTTACACCGGAAATGAGAAGGAGGTTCTCTTCTGCGTCCTCACGAGACGGTCCGTCTACAAGGTCCGCCAGATAGTGGTAGAGGAGGATCCCGCGGCCTTCATGGTGATATCGGACATACACGAGGTATACGGATCCGGCTTCAAACCGCAAAAGGAGATGGAGACACCTTTATGATACGCTTCAATACCTGAAGCCCGGGATCTCACAGAACATAAACAATATAAGACACATCTCCCGTTCCAAAGCCGATGAGGTTAGAGGTTCGGGACAGACCATACGACCTTTACGCCGTCATCGGGGCTTCTGCCCTGCTGGTGCTGGTCATCCTCGTAACCCCCGGTCTGGATGTCCTGCGCATCATCCTTGGTCTGCCCTTCATACTATTCTTTCCAGGATACGTTCTCATCTCTGCCCTCTACCCGGAGAGAAAGAGGTTCTTCGATGAGCAGGGCAACGAGGTCCCGCCTCCTTCCGACGATGATGAGGAACAAGAAGGGATCGAGGATGTAACCGGAAAGGACCGGACCGGAAAGAAGATGGAAAAGCGTCGACAGAAGGATGACGGGAAAGATGATGAGGATGATAGACCAAAGGGCAAAGGACTTGACGGTCTTGAAAGGGTAGCCCTCTCCCTGGGTCTCTCCATTGCCATCACCCCGCTCATAGGCCTCCTTCTCAACTACACGTACGACTGGGCCCCGGACACGCTTGGCATAAGGCTGATACCGATACTCATCTCCCAGTTCGCCTTCATATCCATAGTTGGCTCCGTGGCGATATACAGGAGAAAAAAAACACCCCCGGAGGAACGTTTCGGCATCGTCGTCGACCTTAGCATGCCCGAGGATCAGACCACAATGGACAAGGTGCTGACGGTGGGGATCGTCATAATGATGGTGCTCTCCGTGGGGATGCTCGTTTACATCATCGTCGTTCCGAGGGAGGGGGAGGCATTCACCGAGCTATACATCCTTGGCAACAATCACAAGGCGGAGAACTACCCCGGCAACATCCTGCTCGAGGATGATCAGTTCATCTACATCGGTATAGGGAACCATGAGCACAGGGATGTGAACTACACCCTGGTGTTGACCATAGACCCCTCTGCGGATAACGAGACGGTCGGGAGCTTCGACCCCGTGACGATATCAAGGAACAGACAGCCTTCAATGGAGGTTCGGGTTCCGGAAGACGAGACCCTGGAGATAGCATGCAATTTCTCCGTCCTGGAGACGGGCTCTTTCAAGCTCAGGGTCCTCCTGTTCCTCGAGGGAAAGGAGTACAGGGACAATCATATCTGGATAAGGGTATTCCAGGACGGGTATCTCAAAACCTCCGATCAGGGACTGTCCGAAGCCTACCTTGCCGGCAGGGGCGGCGATCCATCGCTCCTGCCGTCCGCGATAGGTACCGGTGAGACGCTCCTTTTATCGGTTGGTGCAAGGAATGATGCCGATAGGAAAATCGATGTCAATATCACGATCACTATAGGAGATGCTTCCAACTGGATCGAGGCCGGTGTACCGGGCCGGTTGGTCGAGATATCCGAAACATGGGGTGCTTACTATCAAACAACGGTCAATTCCTCCTCCTCGTTCGGACCCCGGGACCTCTCTCTCGCCCTGCCCGGGGGCGACTGGGTGATCCGGGTGGTATTCTCAATGGAGGACCGCTCCCTTACCATGGAGCACCGGATAACGGCAGGGGGATCCCGATGAAAAGCAGGTTCACCCCGATCAGCCTGGGTCTTGTGGCCATGGTGTTTTCGTTGTTCATCTATTCCTACCTGTTCACAGATCTTCTGGTCGGTGCTATCGGGGTCGCTATCCTGGTCTATCTTGTTTACAGAAGGCTTGATTTCCGTAGCCTTGTGGGGAGTTTCGATCCCGTACTCAGGAGAACGGTCCTCGAGGACGTGGTCCACAGGCTATCTCCTGTCAGTGTAAAGGTCGAGGTGTCAGGGATGGAGAACGTCAGTGTCCAGGGAGTCGAGAAGGTCCCTGATAAGTTCGACCTACATTCCGGGGATACACTCATGGATGGTGTCCCCCGACGCGACCATCCCATAATGAAGAGGTATTCACTGATCCCGCTCGAGAGAGGCCATTTTCGGATCCCTCCCCTTGACCTTAAATTGAAGGATAGCAGGGGCCTGTTCGAGACGGACATGTCCCTTGACGGAGATACGCAACTCTTCGTAAGGCCTTCCAGGGAAGAGATCAGGCTTGCTCACCTGATGGGAAAGAGAAAGCAGTTCGAGATCACAGGGCCAGCGAACCGCAGGCACACGAGAACCTTCAGGGCGGATTTCCGGACAATAAGGGATTACATCCCCGGTGACCGGTTCAGGGATATCGATTGGAAGGCAGCTTCAAGGCTGACAAAGCTCATGACAAGGGAGTACGAGCTCGAAACCAATCTCCCTACCATGCTTCTTCTGGATACATCCCTCTCCATGAGAGAGCTGATCAGGAGAAGGTCCAAGTTGGACCATGCCATCGCCCTCGCACTACAGATCGCGATTGTCATGGACGATCATCACCATCCCGTGGGTCTGATCACTTTCGACGAGAACAGGGTCATCGAGCATTTCTCACCTGGAAAGAACCACATAGATGATATCGTTCTATCGATCTTCAAGCTTCCAAACCCCATCGTTACCACCGGTTATCCCGGCCCCCCTCCCTCTTCCGGTATCGAAGGAGCTGGCGAAGGTACGGGGTTCCTTAGCAGTGTGGGTCCCTTCCTGGTGAATGCAAAGAAGATGGGTTTAACGAGGGACAGGGCGACAGGGATCTTCCAGGCCGTCAGGGAGATCGATTCCCACGAGGAGACGGGACTGCTCCTGGTGGTGGTTACCGATCTCGAGACAAACCCGGGATCGATCATGAAAGCCCTTCAGCTTGCCATGAAAAGGAAACACAGGGTTGTTCTCGTGTCCCCGTTCTCCTGGCCGTATCACCTGACCAGGCAGGACCTGAACCCGGAACTGCTCGAAAAGGTATATGAAGACTATCAGAGAAAGCAATCCATGATAAGTGGCCTGAGGGCGAACGGCATCAGGGTGATAGAGATAGGTTCAAGAGAGAAGGGTGAGAATGTCCTTTCCGGTCTCAGGAGGTTGAGCCAATGATCAGATATCTGATCGTTCTCTACCTGGGGGTGATCTCCGTCGTCCTGATAGATCCCAACCCTCTCTGGTCCCTCCCTCTGTTGATCGTTCTGATCGGTCTGATGTGGGATAAGAGATGGGTGTCCCTCATCGGTATAGGTATCTTTTCCATGGTCACGGTGGGAAGGGTCGATGATGTCTATCTCACCGATGCCGTGGAACTGATGATGCTATCCGCCGCACTGGCCCTTCCCCTCATCGTCCTGATCGATATCATCCTTGCTCCGCGTCCCTACAGGATCGGGAGGTTCTCCCTCGTTCCCGTGATCGCTTCCGCGGGGATGGTTGCAGGAGTGATCATAGGTCTTGCGGTCCTTGTCCGTATCCAGAGGATCGGTATCTATCTGAACTCCGACCCGACGCTCCAGGTTTTCATTTTGATGTCGCTTTCGATATTCTTCACCGGTCCGTTTCTGCTGGGTTCCGGAACCGGCACCTCTTCTAGAAAAGGCCGACCCGGGCCGAAATCCTAGCGAATAATAAAAATGAATAAGTAAGAGAAGTATATTTGGGCTCCCCAATAGCGCTGACTATCCACTTATCCAGAATGTTCTGGCTATGGGGTGGGATGCACTAACTGACAGGTGAATGCAGATGGCTCGCAGGGCAAGGTCCTCCAGGACGAAGGGACAGAAGAACAAACAGGACAGAAAGGTCCCCAAGTCAGAAACCACGGAGATGGCACAGGAGATCGAGAAAGGGGCAGCCTCGAGGCCGGAAAAGGACGACCAGATAAAGGAAGTCCCGAAGAAGGTTTCCCGGAAGGACGCTCAAAAGAGCTCCGGTATCCGGGATTGGTATTACAGGAACCAGACGACTATCTTGATTTTGCTCGGGATATTCATTCTGGCCTTTCTTATAAGGGAGTTCTTCTACTACCAGATATCCTTCAACACATGGCCGCCCAACATAGTCGGTAACGACCCCTCATATCACAAGAGGGTCATCGATTTCGTCCAGTCCGATTACACTCACCTGAAGATAGACGGCCTGCTGAACTATCCGATATCCGGCGGCAATCCCAGGCCGCCGATCTTCGACTGGTCCATCGCAGTGATGGGCATAGTCCTCTCACCCCTTTTCGGGTTCAACGTCGAGAATTCCACATGGGTGGTATTCCAGTTCGCCCCGACGTTCTGGGGGGCGCTCACCATCTTTCCGATGTACCTTCTCGGTAAGGAGACCTTCGGAAGGAAGACCGGTATAATGGCAGCTTTTCTGCTGGCGATAACCTCATCGCATATCGAGAGGTCCACCCTGGGCTTCACCGACCACGATTCCTTCATCGTGTTCTTTGTGGTTCTCTCGATGTATTTCCTTGCCAAGGCATTCTACGTTCAGAAGGACAAGCACTACATCTCGGACTGGAGAAGGTCCGACTCCGTCCTTCTGGGCTTCAGGGCCTTCATCCTCGAGAACAGGGAAGCTCTGGGATACGCATTCCTGGTCGGACTATCCATATCCACCATCGCTCTAACCTGGCAGGGGTACGCATACGTTATGGCCATCATGCTGATCTATTACATGATCCAGCTTCTGATCCACAGGTTCAGGAACGAGGATTCCCTTGGAACTTTCATCGTGATATTCATTGCAATGTTCACAGTGGTGATCCTGTCCCTTCCTTACTACTTCGTCTTCTCCATTGCAACCTGGAGCCAGGGTTTCTACATACTTCTTGCAATGACGGTGCTCGGGATATTCATCGTACCGACCAGGGATGTTCCCTGGCTTCTGGTCATCCCCACACTGGGACTGTTCCTCGTTGTATCCTATTTCATACTGCAGTGGGGTTTCCCCGAGACGGCGAACCTCCTGTTCAC
>JAFGJI010000196.1 GCA_016929175.1 Thermoplasmatota archaeon
ACTATCGAAAAGAAGCATTGGACCTATCTTCCTTCTATGCAGTTCTGCAAAAGGGATGATCTCACATTAGCTGCCATTCCTTTCCTTTGTATATGGCCCATCATACGAATGTGATGGCAGACCGGCGTTCATATCAATACCCTGGTCCTTATGGAAAAGGACCACACCCGTTTATCCTGTTAAGAGGTTCGTCCCCATTCCGTAGATCCACCTTCAGTGAATATCACATGGTAGCGGAACATGATCTGTTTGACATATATTAAAATGGACAAAAAGGAATCCATTTGAGACCATCTAAGTTAAAAACCAAGAGTATAAAATGCACTGTAGTTACGACGCAGGAAGATGGGTAGTGAAACAGAAGAGCAAGATAGAACCAGGAAAGGTGGACAAGAATGGATCCGAGAGATATTTGTAACCCTATTACACTTCCTCTTCACTTCATTCCATATTGAAGGTTCATCCACCTGCGAGGCGTATCGAATGACCGAAACCGGCACCGGTGATCAAACGAAGGTAAAAGAGATCGAACGCAAATGCATCGTTTGCGGAAAGAGGTTGAAGATAGGGCTCCTCAAGGATGGGAGTTATACCGGGGGATACTATTTCGGTAGAATTACAATTCCCGTTGGAGAAGGAGAACATAGAAAGGTCGGGAGATCGAAGATCGTCGATATGGAAGTGGATGTGGTCGAATGGACCGGAGAACATCTCGAAACAGAATATTGGGAATGTGACGAATGCTTTCATGAAGAATAATGCCAGGAATACAACTATTAAGGTGGTCAGACCATTGCTTGTAGAGTTCCGCAAAGAATGGTCCAGGAGGAACCGGGGAATGATCGACACCGAAGAGACACCGAAACCGGTCAGGTCGAAAGCCTACCTGATCGACCCGGAAACCTTGAAGGTCATATGGATGAACGGATCAGCCCAGAGGGACCACAAGGGCATGGCTCACAAGGAGCCCCTCGATATCGAGAAAGCTGTACCAATGACCAAAATCCTCGGGATATCGGATGTCCTCCCGATCGTTTCGGATACAGGTGAGCCAAGGCACCTGCATACCGCTACGATCTCGACCAGAAAGGGGGCCATGGGACTGACCGCTTCCCTTTACCGCCTCCCCGACGGCAAACTGCTTCTGCTCATTGAGAACGCATGGCAGATGAAGAGCAGAACGGGGGAAAGGCGCCCGTCCACGCGGGATTTTTCATAAAGCAGCCGCGAACCTTCTCCGTACATCTTGACCCAAGCAGCTAGAGCTTCCCTATACTGCTCACCGGCTCATGTTGCCTTGAACTGCTTTCCGAGCCGCTCGATCCCGTGCTTGTCCTCTATCTTCTTGAAATGGTCTATCAACCTCTCCCGATCCCCGGGGGTCAGATATTTGTTGGCGAAGGGAAAGAAATGATTTTCCTCCTTGATCAGATGATCTGTCAGGAGGTCGATATACTCCTTGAGTGTCTTCTTCAGGACTATGTGCTTCTGCTGTACCCCTATCGACTTGCCGATTATCCTCGTCACATTCGAACCGCAGTCGGGGCATTTCCCTTTGAAAGCATACATCTCGTTTTCCATAACGAAGAGTTCCGCATCCCTAATCTCGATCTTGTTCCTGCACTTGACGCAGTAGGCGGGATATTCATCGGTATGCTCCATTATGTTGAAATCCTTCGAATATTCGTGTGGGTTCTCCATCTCCTCCTTGAACTTCATGAAGCTGTCCCGGACCTCCCTTACAAGCTCCTCGAGCTCCCTGTGTTCCTTCTCGATGTTGGCTATGGTCGAATCGGTATAGGACATGAAACGGACCCTCTGCTCCCGGGATATCCGGTCCAGGAACGCAACGGAAAAGGAAGCCTCCTTGTCCTGGTGCATGTCGGTCTCCAGAACGAAGGACCTTCCGCTCATCCATTTCACAAGCTTGTAGGGTGCCTCCTCGTCGATGTCCTCCAGAAGCTCTTTCAGTTTCTTTGCCTGGAACCTCAATATCTCGTGCTCATCGATCAGGTGTTTGATGGGGTCCATGCTTCTGAGGACCTGCAGGGACCTCTCCGATCCAAGGTGCCGGTAACCGGAGGCAAGCCTTTCCATGATCATGTTCTTGTCGAGGGGTTTACTGATGAAATCGTCCGCTCCCATCTCGACCGCTTTGTGGATATCCCACTTTCCCGTCCTCTCCGAGATCACGATTATGTAGCAATCCCTGCCGGTCCTATCATTGTATTCCCGTATACTTCTGGCCACTTCCAGTCCGTCCCGGCCCATCAGGTCCCATTCGAGGATCACGGTGTCTATATCCGGGTCCTTTACATAGGAATTGAGGGCGGCCTTTCCGTCCTCCGCTTCAGTATATTTCACATTCTCCATATCAAGTGTCTTTCCCACGGATAGCCTGGAAATAGGGTCTCCGTCCGCGATCAGTATCTTCATGGTCATCCCCTTTATCGATGTGATACGGAGCTGATGATTTATCATTTTCCCCTGTTCACTTCTGTATCATCAGTTCAATACCCTTGAACCAGGATGTCTAGTGCCTGTTCCAAAGCAGTTATATATTTGTTGAACGAACGTTCCAGTCTTGATTAATAAGGAACCGACCATGTTACGAAGGGTGAAAGGATGAAGGGCATCAAGACAACCCTTGCAATGCTCGTTCTGATGTCGTTGGCCATACCGCTAGTCGGAAGTTCCAGCGGCCAGGAGGAAACCATCATTTACGGGTCTCTCGAGGTCGATGCAAGGATAGAGAACCATTATGCCGTGACCACCTTCACGGGACATATATCGAATCCAACGTCCTCCGGAGAGGAAACCACAATATCGATAAATGTACCGGGAGATGCTATGATATCGAACCTTTCGATAACCATCGACGGTGTCACTTCTTATGCGATCGTCGCTCCCAGGTCCGGGGCGCAGCAGGAATACGAGGAGGCAAGGGAAGAAGGTGATACAGCGACCCAGCTCAGAGCCTCTGCCGATCCGACCATGTTCTACCTCGACCTCAACATCCGCCAGGACAGCAATATCTCGTTCTCGGTCAGGTACGAGCAGGTCCTCGTCAAGAAGATGCACAACTTCACCTACATCCTCCCCCTGGGAGTGTTCTCGAACGCGGACATGTACGATGAACTTGACGTAAAGATGGACATTCAGGGGTTGGGCAACATCACTCCGGTGAACATTCAGAAGGGGACCATCACGCCGGTCGAATCCTGGATAACGACATCGCACGTAAGATACACCCATAATTCCTCCGAAATAGACAAAACGTCATCCATCGGCATTGTATACCAGGAAGCGTCGCCTCCGATCGACGGTACCCTCAGGACCTATATCGACGATACCGGTGGATACTTCATTCACGTGTTCTCCCCACAGCTATCGGACCTGGGAACCTACCTTCCCAAGGATGTTATCTTTGTCCTGGACAGGTCCGGCTCCATGGTGGGCAGGAAGATCGAGCAGCTAAAGGACGCCTTCTCCGAGATAGTCTACCAGGTCCATGATGAGGACAGGTTCAACATCATCTCCTTCAGCTCCGACATAGACCACTGGAATGAAGAGATGGTTCCGGCGAACCGGGAGAACAAGGACTCCTCCGTTCTGTACCTGAACTACATGGACCCTATGGGTACAACCAACATAGAGCAGGCACTGCTGGATGCTCTGGGCATGTACAACGGGGACAGTGAAGCTGTACCTATCATAGTATTCCTGACGGACGGTCTCCCCACCGAGGGTGTAACAGACATCCCCACGATAAGGGAGGACATATTATATGCGAACCAGAATCGTGTCTCGATATATTCCCTGGGGTTCGGGGAGGACCTCGATCTCGATTTCCTCTCCGCTCTGAGCCTCGAGAACAGGGGTTTCGCAGTAAAGATACCCGAATCGGAGGATGCATCGGACCTGATGCAGGGATTCTACGAGACCATATCCGTCCCGCTGCTCCGTGACCTGTACTTCAACTACACCGCCGGAGCGAGCGAGATCATCCCCCAGACCATGCCGGGCCTGTTCGCGGGGTCGGAGGCGGTCGTCGTCGGCAGGTTCGACAGGACAAGGGAGAGCATCACCTCGACAGTGACCGCATCCTCCTCGGAGGGGCCGCAGGTCTTCGAGGGCTCGTGGAAGGTCGACCAGGACTCGGAGGTGGAGTTCATCCCCCGTCTATGGGCCCACAGGATGATACTCCACTACCTCGAGCGGATGCTCGTGGAGGGGGAGACGGAGTACCTCCAGCAGAAGGTCATTGACCTTGCAATGGACCATTCCTTCGTGACCCCTTACACATCTTTCATCCTGGTCGTCAAGGACCCCAACGAACCCATCGAGCTGGATGACGAGGGAACGGGCGGCGAAGGAGCACTGGATGACATTACAACCGATGATGATAAATACGATTCCCATCCCGTTCCTTCGACGGTGGATGATGATCAGGAATATCTCGTTCGCGATGATGACGATTACAACTCGATGGATGATCTGGAAGAGAAGGGTGATGACGACGGCGCCAGTGTATTGCTCCTCGTGCTCCTTGCCTTCATTGTCATCCCCCTCATCGTGGGTCTGATCATCTTCGGTTACACAAGGATCCGGAGGGAGGACCTTCTGAACCAGGAGAACCGGAAGAGGATATACGAACACATAACCAAAAACCCCGGAGAGCATTTCAGGGGTCTCCAGAGAGCTGTGGATCTTGAGGTAGGGGTCCTGTCGCACCACCTCAACGTTCTTGAAAAGGAGCAGCTGATAGTTTCGGAGCAGGACGGAAGCAACAGGTGCTTCTGGGCTGCAGGTGTGAAGCACGACACGGACAAGGTCCGGCTTTCCAGGATACAGGAGAACATACTGAAGGAGATCCAGGATGACCCGGGCATAACCCAGTCACAGATCGCAAAGAACATGGGGGTCAGCAGGAAGGTCATCTTCTATCATGTCAAGTTCCTCCGAAACGCCGGGGTTGTAAGAGAAGAGAAGGACACGAAGAACTCTCACTATTACGAGAGATAGCACAAACGGATTAATTTCTTATAAGCGTGTCATCCTTCAAGCTCGATGAAGCTCGTACTTGACACCTCCGCTTTTCTATCCGGAAGGATGACCGCTCTGCCTTCGGGCTTCATCGGGGTCTACATAACAACGCTCGTGAGATCGGAGGTGACGAGGGGCGCTCCGGCAAGGCTCCTCGAGAACCTTCTTGCTTCCGGGCTGACGGTCAGGGACCCCCTCTCTTCCGTTAAGGCCGAGGAAGCGGCAGCTGCTACAGGGGACATAGGGAACCTGTCATCTGCGGACATATCTGTCATAGCCCTGGCAATGGAACTCGAGGATGCATCCGTTGTCACGGACGACTTCAGGGTCCAGAACGTGCTGTCAAGCGTTGGAATTGCCTTCGAGCCTGCAGGAGAGATCGGGGAAAAAAAGATCCAGACAGTATGGAAATGGACATACCGCTGCAGGGGCTGCGGGAGATATTTCAAGGAGCCTCAGAAGATGGATGAATGTCCGGTCTGCGGTTCGAACGTGCGGCCTTACAGGAAAAGACCCTGATCGGTCGCCGCGGGGATATCAGGTCAGCGGAGTGATCATCAGGTTGGGATATCCTGCCTCGGGGTCCGGCATCAGGGCATAGATCTCCGTCTCCGGTTTGATGCCGTAGAAACACGGGATCGAATGTATCTTGACCAGCTTCAGATAGACATCGGACATGTTGCGGATACCCTGACCTATCTTCAGTCCGGGCTTGGCAATGCCGATCCCCAGGGTCTTCGTGACCTTGGTCTTTGAAACGCCGGTGAGAAGGTGTCTCAATGTAAGCGATTCTCCTATCAGGTATTCCATCGTGTCCAGCCCGACGAAGTCCAGATAGGGCTTCCCCTCAATACCCCTCAGTTTCTGGATTATATCGAGCCCCTTCTGCTGGAGCCCTTCCTTTCGCGTGGCCCCCATGGGCACGATGTATGGCTTCTGGGAGGAGGCCGAGAAGTAGTCCAGGAAGAACAACAGCTCGTTGAGGGACCGCTCCCCTACGAAATCCATGAGGTCTGCCCTGATCGATTCCGGGTGCTCTCCCGCCGGTGGGACCATGAGAATGCCGTGTTCATGGTGGAGGAAGTTGAGGAGTACAGGTCGAATGAGCAGAAAGTACTCGGAGGACGTGATATTATCATCCACGTCCAGGATGTTGTAGCTTCCCCTTTTGAACCCGCCTCCGAGGATGCAGTCCAGGCCCTGGAGGCCGGTTGAAAAATATTCATCCGTATCATCTGTAACGATCCAATCGCCCTTAGGTATGTCCTCCAGCTTCCAGGGCCTGAAAGCCCTGAAGGTACCTTTCTGCAATGTGAAGACGTAGCTCGAGTGCTTCACCTCGACGCTCCTCATCTTCTCGATATTGAGCATCCGGTACCTCCTGCCGTCGAGCCTCCCCGGTTCGATATGTATGACCCCTCCGGCAAGGTGGTCCAGATAGGAAACGCTCTCCTTCTCCTGGACCATTATTGCGGAAACGTTCGTCGACTGTATCAGGGAAACGATCTCCTTCATCTTCCTCTCGGGGTTCTCGTACTGCTCCGTTATGGCATCTATAGGGTCGAAGAGCATGAAGCCGACGCTCCCCTTCTCCTTGTTGTTCAGGAGGTCGAACTCCCTCTTGAACCAGTTCGGATCCGCCATCTTGGTATTTCCGTGGTATGCAAGAAGATTGTAGCCTGTGGCTTCCTTCTGGAACCATGGGAATTCGGAATCGAGCTGGTCCCGGTCCATCCTCGGGAAGATGACGATGCCCTTTCTGTTCCGGCACAGGGCTTTCATGCACTCCAGGGCGAAAAGGGTCTTTCCGGACCCGGGCGGCCCCTTTATGAGCATGATCTCCCCGACGTTCTCCTTGAAAAAACTGATGACCTCCGGAGGAATATTCGCGACAGGTTCCGACACCATACAGTGAAATAATAGGACTGAACATAATATATCTGTCGATGATATTAGCAGGGATGTTGAATAACATGGCAAAAGAACAGGGAACTGACCCTGAGGGGATCGAGGTCAGG
>JAFGJI010000197.1 GCA_016929175.1 Thermoplasmatota archaeon
CAAGGGTGTTGGAGAAGGCATTCATGGCCGGGGTTTGACATCAGTGAAATGGACGGGTAAAAATTTAATACTGTTGGGAATGATTGGGAGATAAGGTTTGGGGGTGCAACAATGGAAGATACCAAGGACGAAGGGGTCAAGATAAGCCTCCCGGTCCAAAGAAGCAAGATATCCTCCGTGGAGGAGGGTATTGCAAGGGTCCATTCTTCGCATATGGACATGTTCAGTGATCAGGAGACCGGTATGGTCGTCATAAGGAACGGAAAGAAGAGAACGGTCGTGAAGATCGTCGGGGACAGGTTCGCCCCCGCGAATATGATCATCCTGAGGGCCGGGGACATGGAACGTCTTGATGTCAATGAGGGGGACAAGGTAGATATCGAACCCTACCAGAAGTTGTCGGGCGAGTTGAAGGAGACGTGGCAGAAGTTCGTTTCGAGGTTCAAGAAGAAGGATAAGGAAGAGGACAAGGAAGGTGATTGAATGGGAATAGGGCAAAGTATAAAGGCGATGACCGTAACCCATCCATTGTCCATCAACAGGAAGTTGGATCAGTATCTGAGCGAGAGGCTTCCCTTGCTGATGGACGAATACAAGATAGCCGACCGCAACGACGTGGTCGATCTGGACAAGGAGTTCGATGGTCTGGAGTCAAGGATGGAGGAGCTGGACGGATGGAAAAAGTCTTTCGATGTGAGACTGAAGACCGGAAGGGCAAGGCTCGACCGGCTCAAGATGAAGTACGGAGTAAAGTGAGGTGATGCGTATGGGTTGGGATTGGACCACATTCTGGTATGTGCTCATAATAGGTATACTCGTTCTTGCTCTGGTTCTCGTGATCATCTGGTATTTTCAGCTCAGGAAGAAAAAGAGAAAAGGCCCTTCTCATATCGAACTCTATTTCGATGAGAACTTTCGCGGGATGATCGGAGAATGGGACATGGTCTCGAGGGACCGCGTAAAGGATTTCAAGAAGGATATTGGAAAGAGACTCGAGAAGGTCGGGGGCGATATCGGCATCCTTGAAAAGAACAGGGTCGATCTGGACAGGAGGATGTCCGCGCTTGAGGACAGGATGGGCGAGATGGAGGGTATCTGAGGAGGTGACCGTTATGGATGAATACGACGAGGAAGAACAGGAAAAAAAGGGTTTTTTCAAATGGTTCGGGTCCATCTTCAAGGGGAAGGAGGATGCGGAAGAAAAGGAGGAAGAGGCTCCCCATTACAAGCGCAAGCTCCTTGACGGCAGGATAGAGAAATATCTCGACCAGAACATGAACGCCTACATCCAGGAGTACGGCATCCTGACCGGTCTTGATATCGAGGCCTACGAACTCAGATATTCCAGCCTCACTTCGAGGATCCATTCCTGCAGGGAATACATGATGGACGCGGATGCCCAGATATCCGCGATGGAAAAGGAGATCTTACTGGTACAGACCGCATCCAAGAAGAAATAGGAAGTGTAACCATGCTGGCAAAACGGATCGAGGATTACAAGGTCGTCAATTCGGTCGGGAACAACGTCGGGAAGATCAAGGATTTGTTCATCGACCTCAACAGGTGGACGATCGTCGGATTCAGAATATCTCCGGGAGCGCTGAAGAAGGACTTCATGGTCACGGTCGAGGACGTATTGAAGTTCGACGAGGGCGACAAGATCGTCATCATAAAGGATGATTTCAGGTCAGGCGAGGTAGGGGAACGCCCGATGAAGGAGAGATACCCCTTCGAGGAGCTCGGCAAACACGCGGTCCTGGATTCTGAGGGGGAAAAGGTCGGCAGGATATACGATCTTGAGATACCCTTCGAGAAATTGAAGACGTTCAGGGTCTGGAAGGTCCTCATCAAGACCGGTATGACCGAGAGGAGGCTCCGTCTGAACCCTTCCGAGATAGTGGAGATCATGGACCAGATCAGGCTGGCAAAAGCGGAGAGCGAGTATCAGCTCACGGAGTGAAGCCCCTCCTGACCTCCCTCCGGCAAGCCCGGACAGGAAATATCCCCGTATGTCGTGATAAGGACGGTCGAAAGGCTGTACTCGTGTGAAAAATTTATAATCAAGGTACTTCATCAAAGGACGATCCAATGAGGTGGAAAAAAATGCCAACCACGGAGAAGATGATCAAACAGGTGCTTGAACTCCGGGAGAAAGGGCTTTCAAGGGGAGACATTGCCAAAGAGCTACACCTGTCGGAGGAGACCGTGGGATGGCTGCTCTCCAGGGGGGAGGGGTCCGAAAAGCCTCCCGCCGATATCTACATAGGCTGGAGGTCCGTAGGGGTGTATTCCTCCAGGCTCACCCACATGGCAAGGATATTCTCTGATATCATACTGGAAGAATGCTCGAAGAACGAGTTCGACATCGATGCCATAATGGGCATAGCAATAAACGGAATACCTCTTGCCACGACCATAGCCAACGAGATGGACCTCGAGCTCATAATCTACCGGCCCAAACGGACGAACGACCCGAGCGAGGGCATGGGGTCGATCCTGTCCAACTACGCCGGGGTTCGGGACAAGAGGATCGCGATCATCGATGATGTGCTTTCCACGGGAGCGACCATGAGGAACGCCATTGATTTCCTCAAGGCGAACCAGGGGGAGCCGTCCTTGTGCCTCGCAATAGTCAACAAGCAGAACTTCGACCAGATCGATGGCATCCCGGTGAGGGCACTTATAAGGACGCATGTGGTTTGAAGCTCCATACTCGGTGATGAGATGCATTGGGCGGATGTTATAGCCAGGAAGCTGAAGGAAACCGGGGGGCCCCATCGTATTGCGACCGGGATAACCCCATCGGGCCACATTCACGTGGGTAATATGAGAGAGATCCTCACCGGGGACCTGGTCCACAGGGCATCCAGGGAGATGGGGGTTGATTCCACCCTGTATTACCTTGCGGACGATTTCGATCCACTGAGAAAGGTCTATCCTTTTCTACCTCCGGAATACGCGGAACATGTGGGGAAACCCCTTTCCGAGATACCATCGCCGGAGGGAGGGGGGAAGACATATGCGCAGCATTTCCTGGAGCCGTTCCTTCGGTCGGTGGAGGAGCTTGGGATACGTCCGGTCGTCTTACTTTCCAGCGAGTCCTACAGGAACGGAAGTTATGCCGGGGCGACCTCGATCCTGCTTGATTCGAGGGACAGGTTAAGGGAGATCCTGAACAGGGTGTCCGGAAGGGAGCTTCCTCCCGATTGGTTCCCTTACAATCCGAAATGTCCGTCATGCGGGAGGATAGATACTACCAGAGCCTACGAATGGTCGCCCCCCTACGTCCTGTTCCGATGTGGTTGCGGTCATGAGGGGAAGGCCGACACGAGGACGGATGACGGCAAGCTCCCGTGGAGGCTGGACTGGCCGGCCAGATGGTTCTGGCTCGGGGTGACATGCGAGCCCTTCGGCAAGGACCATGCCGCTGCGGGCGGATCGTATGACACCGCCTCCGAGATCGCAAGATCGGTGCTGGGGATGGAGCCTCCCATCCCCGTCGTGTACGAGTGGATACAGCTCAAGGGGAAAGGGGCCATGTCCTCCTCCAGCGGTGTGGTCGTGAGTGGTGTCGACATGCTCAGGATGACGCCGCCGGAGGTGCTGCGCTTTCTTATAGCGAGGACACAGCCCGGCAAGCACATAGACATGGACCCGGGGCTCGGGATACTCAACCTCGTTGATGAGTACGACCGCTACGAGGAGAACTTCTACAGTGACGAGAAGAGCGATGACCCTGACGACATGAAGAGGACCTACATGCTGTCCCTGGTCGGCAGAGCGGAGGACAGGGAAAAGAGGGGGCGTCTGTTGAACGTCCCCTACAGGCACCTTGTCACATTGACCCAGCTCGTATCGGAGATGGATGACCTGGTCTCCATGATAAGAAGGACCGAAGGGATAGATGAACTTGACGAAGCCTCGCTCGACAGATTGATGCACAGGAAAGCGTGTGTGGATTTCTGGTTGGAGAGGTTCGCACCCGAGGAGGTCAAGTTCAGGCTTTACGACGATCCTCCCGAAGAGGAGGTCGAGAAGCTGGACGACGGTCAATTCTCCGCTCTCGAAGCGATGTTCATTGATTTCCAGGGTATTCCATGGGAGCCCGGGTCGATACACAACACCATCTACGAGGGTTCGAGGTCCAGGGGGATCGATCCGAAGGTGACCTTCAAGGCCTTCTACCGGATACTATTGGGACAGGACAGGGGGCCGCGTCTGGGCTTCTTTCTTTCCACGATGGAGAAGAATGAAGTACTCCGGAAGCTCCGCTTGGCTCTTGGAAGGTGAGAAAACCCTTATGGGCTCAAGGCTCACATCAAAGTATGAAAATTAAAGCCGGTTTTTTTCGCAAGTCCCTTGCGTCTTTTGGTATCCGATACGGGACTTCGAGATCCTATCACAACAGGGCGTCAATGATACAGCACTGTCCTGCTGAGGTATGTAAATAGATAGCCATACGCTTGGTTGATTTACATACCAAAGGATTAACTATAAGCTCCCTTTTCCCTCGAAAGATATAACAGCCCCGTAGTGTAGTGGTCAATCATTCCGGCCTTTGGAGCCGGAGACGGCGGTTCGAATCCGCCCGGGGCTACCATATATTCTCCATTCAATATTTTCACGGATGGAGAATATATGATGTCATGATCATTACCAGATTCTCGGGGGTGGGGGATCCTACCTGTATCCTGACGCTTTGGGAAAGCGGCAGCGGGGCTACGATATTCTATCCAAAATAATAATCACTAAGATTGGATAGAATATCCCCGTAGGCGGATTCGAACTTGTTCCTGGAAGTTTCGCGGTTCCTTTTCGCGAAACTTGCAGGTGCGCGAAATGATCGTTTTGGAATATCTGACCTCGAAGAAAGTGTCGACCGTCAGGGATCCAATAGAAGATATGGGGATTGAAGGCCAGATGTTCTTGAGAAATTGATCATGAGAACAACGTCTGGACGATGTAATCATCACTTAATCCACCACAATGAACGAACGGACGTAAGAGCGGATCTCATTGATGTTGTCGGATAGCTTGCAGGTCGGGATAACAATAACATCCCTGATCCCTGGTCGGAGGTACTTGAGTGCTGGTCTACCAGGGATCGCCATTTCTGTAAAAAACATTTGAAAGTAAACCCCCCGTCAATAAGCCATGGGCATCTTCGAACCATACAAATATTCCTTCATCATTAATGTGACCACAGAGGGACCAACATGACGAGATACAGGATCGCGGAAATTCCGGGCGACGGGGTTGGACCGGAGGTGATCGAGGCAGCAAAGATCGTGCTGGACGCCGTCGGGTTCAAGGCAGATTACAGACACGGGGATATCGGCTGGGAGTTCTGGAAGACCGAGGGGAACGCCCTCCCCGAAAGGACACTGGAGCTTCTCAGGAACACCGACTGCGCCCTCTTCGGGGCCATCACCTCGAAGCCCAAGGATGAGGCCGAAAAGGAACTGGACCCTTCTCTAAAGGGCAAGGGTCATGTCTATTTCTCCCCGATAGTCGGAATGAGGCAGCTCTTCCAGCTTCATACGAACATGAGACCATGCAGGTCCTACAAGGGCAACCCCCTCAACGTAAAGGAAGGTATCGACCTCGTGGTGTTCCGGGAGAACACCGAAGGACTATATGCCGGCGTGGAATGGTGGCCCCTCCCTGACGAGGTCAGGGAAGCCTTCTTCAAACATCACAGGAAGTGGGCCCCGTTCCAGGAATTCCCGGGGGCGGATGTAGCCGTTTCACTCAGGGTCATATCCAAACGTGGTGCTGATAGGATACTCAGGTCCGGTTTCGAACATGCCAGGAAATTCAAGAGGACAAGGCTCACCCTGGCCGAGAAACCAAACGTACTGAGAGAGACCTCGGGTCTCATGACGAAGGTCGCAAGAGAGATGGCGAAGGACTATCCCGAGGTCTCAATGGACGAGGCGAACGTTGATGCCATGGCGATGTGGCTGGTGAAGGACCCCGACAAGTACCAGGTGATAGTATCATCCAACCTCTTCGGGGATATCCTTTCGGACCTGGGAGGTGGATTGGTGGGCGGTCTGGGTTTCGCCTCGGCTGCAAACATCGGGGACGACTATGCCGTCTTCGAGCCAACACACGGCTCCGCTCCGAAATACGCAGGCAATGGGGTCGTCAATCCCATAGCCATGATAATGGCATCAAAATTGATGCTGGACCATCTCGGAGAATCCGAGATGGGATCCTGCATAGAAAAAGCAGTGGCCGATGTCATTTTGGAGGGGGCTGTACGCACAAAGGACTTCGGTGGGACCTCTTCCACCATGGATATGGCGAAGGTCGTGGCTTCGAAACTCTGAAGGGAGAGATATTGACAGGATCTCAAGATATCAGGAAGGATGTAAGGGATGCTTACGACAGGATAGCACCCTTTTTTGCAGAAACAAGGGAAAAGGTGTGGCCTCCCACTATGGAATTGATCCGGGAGCGCTCCCCCTGCATCCTTGGTGACCTCGGCTGCGGTTCCGGAAGGGCGCTCATCGAAGCCGCCAGGCAGGGATGCAGGGTCGTAGGCATCGACAGCTCCGAAGGACAGCTAAAAGCCGCAGGGAGGGTTCTTGAGACCGGGGGCTTCAAGAATGGACCCACTCTTTTGCAGGGTGACCTATCATCATTGCCGCTGGAGGATAGAGTTCTTGACGCGTGCCTGATGATCGCAGTTCTTCATCATCTCCCCCAGCGGGAGGAGAGGGTCCGTGCCCTTGAGGAGGCCTTCCGCATCACGAGACCTGGCGGTGTCCTTCAGGTCTCGGTCTGGACCCACGACCAGGACAGGTTCCGGGAGAGGCACCTGTCCAGGATCGAGGGCAGAAGGGACCAGGACGAACTTGACGGCCCTCTCCCCGGAGATCATTTCGTCCCGTGGAAGAGAGGGTCCAGTGCAATGAGGTTCTACCATCTGTACGGTCACGGCGAGCTCGAACATGAGATCTCGATGTCCCCATGGACCCTTCAGAGGAGCTTCTTCGACGGAAGGAACCACTGGGCCGAATGCATCAGGTCCTCCTGAGATCATAGGGATCCATCCAGGACATACCTGTTACGTATCAGGGACGGCTTGGATGAGAAGGCGGTTCGACCTTCGATGGGTTTATGGTGGACACGCGCATTCACGGTAACAATGAAAAAGCTCTGTTTGGTGGTGAATCCCATCGCCGGAATGGGGGGCAAGGTCGGCCTGAAAGGGACCGATGGAGTTGTGGATGAAGCGCTCCAGAGGGGAGCTTCACCGAGAGCTCCGGAACGAGCACTTGAAGCACTGTCAAGATTGAAGGAAGCGTACACCAGGCACCGCCTGAAGGAAGGGGTCACATGGTTCACGGCCGAGGGTGTGATGGGCGGGGAGGTCCTGCGGTCCATGGAGGTCGAGGGGTGGCAGGTCAGTACGCTCCTTCATCCCTCCGAAAGGACCACATCCTCCGATACGGCCCAACTCGTTCGGCTTGCAGTATCGGAGGGGGTCGAGCTGATAGTCTTCTGCGGGGGTGACGGCACCGCAAGGGACGTATTCGAAGCGGCGGGAAGCACCCCCATATTCGGGATTCCTTCCGGTGTCAAGATGCACTCGGGTGTCTTCGCATTGGACCCGTACACGGCCGGGGAGCTTCTGGAGTTCTATATCCGGGGGGAGATGACCACGGGGGAGGGGGAGATAATGGACCTGGATGAGGACAGGTACAGGAAAGGGGAATGGAACATCCGGCTCTTCGGCGTCGCCAACACCCTGTACGAACCCACCTTCATACAGACCGGCAAGTTCATGGTCGCCGAGCAGGATGTTTCAACGATATGGGATGAGATCGCGGATGACATCTCGGAGAGGATGGACGAGGAGCCCCGGTCCATCTTCATTCTCGGCCCCGGTGGGACCCTGGCCGCCATAGGCGATAGGATCGGGATAGACAAGACCCACCTTGGTGTTGATGTGGTCAGAGGGAAGCAGCTTGTGGGAAAAGATGTCGGCGAAGCCGAGATGATCTCCATACTGGATAACGCCGAGGATGACTCGAAGAAATACCTTGTTGTATCGCCCATAGGGGGGCAAGGGTTCTTCCTCGGCAGAGGGAACCTTCAGCTCAGCCCCGAGGTCATCAGAAGGGTGGGTATCAGGAACATTATCATAGTATCGGCACCCCAGAAACTGGACCGGACCCCATTCCTCGGTGTTGATACCGGAGACCATTCACTCGACCTGGAACTGAAGAACGAGGGGAGCTACAAGGTCCTCACGGGATACCGGACCTACAGGTTGAAGAAGGTAAGATAGAAAGGGACCTTGAAGCCCCTCCTCAACCTTATTTGACCTACTGGAAGTTGGCTCCGCAGTTCGGACAGCTTTCTGCCCCTTCATCGATCAGGGCTCCGCAGTTCGGACACTCGAGAGCGATATCGAACTCTGCACCGCAGCTGGGACAACTGGTGTCATATGGTCCGAGGGTTCCACCGCACTCCGGACACGTGTCCCCGATATCCTCTTCGGCCTTTTCCATCTCGTTGATAAGAAGCTCCAGGTCCTGGACCTCGTCCATCTCGGATTCCTCGGGCAGATCCTGTAACTCCTTGGATACCATAACGGGAGGCTCCTCGAAGGGCTCTTCCATCGATCCCTCATCCTCGAACTCCTCCACCTCATATCCCTCGTTTTCATCCATCGGGTCCTGGACGGGCTCCTCATCGAGCGCGTAGCCTTTGGGCGCAGCATTACTATCCTCGGTGTATTCTTCGACTGGCTGAGTTGTACCGATCTCTTCGTCAATGCTTTCCAGCGGTTGAGGCTCCAGCTCCTCGGGGACCTCTTCCTCCTCCCTGTCGCTGCGAAGCACGTAGAATACCACCGCGGCAACGATGATGAGTATCACCAGTATGATGAGTATTACCAACCAGAGAGGTGTCTCATCCGGTTCCTCCGGCGAGGTGACCTCCACGGTTACCGATGCATGGTCTATCCCTCCGTTGCCATCGGTGACCTGAACGGTGAAGGTATACATTCCGGGCTCGAGATCATTCAGGTCCACGGTGACGCTTGCCTTGTTGTCTGTCCATCCGGTATCAGGCGAGACCGACCAGGAGTATGTGAGGGTATCCTGGTCCTCATCCGTGGCCGTTGTTTCGATCACCAGGTCCTTGTTCTTCGGGATACTCGTCGGGGTTGCATGGATCGATATTTCCGGATGATGGTTCACAACACCCGGGTCGTATGGGTCGGAATCCTCCTCGTTGATGATCCCGTCCCC
>JAFGJI010000198.1 GCA_016929175.1 Thermoplasmatota archaeon
CGGCGTCTACGGGGCCGGGGCCTTCCAGACCCTTGTCAACAGGGACCTGATAAGGTCCTCGGAGAAGGTCCTTATCGTCGGAGGAGGGAACGTGGGTCTCATCGCCGGATATCATGCTCTCCAGGCAGGGATCGACGTTGTAGCCCTGATAGAGGCTCTTCCCCATGTCGGAGGTTACAAGGTCCACGCCGACAAGCTGATGAGGTTGGGGGTTCCCATACTGACCAGGCACACCATTGTCTCTGCCGAGGGCAAGGAGAGAGTGGAGAGGGCGACCATCGCAAAGCTTGATGAGAACTGGAAGGTGGTTCCGGGGACGCACCGCACCTACGATGTCGATACGGTCCTCATCGCGGTGGGACTCGATGAAGTGAACGAGTTCCACAAGAAAGCAAGGGAGTTCGGCCTCACCTCCTTCGTCGCGGGAGATGCCCAGGAGATCGCGGAGGCCTCCGCGGCGATGTTCACCGGAAGGATAGAAGGGATGAAGATCGCCGCATCTCTCGGACTTGATGTGGGTGAGGTCCCGAAGGAATGGGACGAGAAGGCCGCCATATTGAAATCGAAGCCCGGGCCGACCAGGAAAAGAGAGGAGATCACCAGGGAGATCGGTGTCTTCCCGATATTCCACTGCGATCAGGAGGTGCCATGCAACCCCTGCACCTCGGTCTGTCCTGTTGGAGCCCTGAAGACAGAACGGGATTCCATAACCGGGCTTCCCTACATGTCCGATCTGGACAGATGCATCGGATGTCTGAGCTGTGTTGGGATATGCCCCGGGCTCGCAATAACGGTGGTGGACTACAGAAAGGATGCCGGGATGCCCACGGTCACCCTACCCTACGAGGTGCACAGGGAAATCGTGGATAAGGGCCGTGTCGTGACAGTCACCGATGCAGATGGGGCGGTCATGGGAAGATATCCCGTCGAGCGTGTGATAGAGAACCCGAAATTTCCCAAAACCCTCCTTGTCCAGATCAAGGTCGAAAAGGACAAAGCGAAGAAGATAGCTGGGATATGGATCAAGGAGAAGCAGCAAAAGCCAAGCGAGATCTACGAGAAGGAGATGCTCCCGGACGAGGCCATGGTATGCAGGTGCGAGAGGGTCACTGCGGGGGAGATCAGGGAAGCCATCAGAAGCGGTGTGAGGGACCTGAACCATCTCAAGGCCGTGACCCGGGCAGGTATGGGGGCATGCGGCTCCAAGACATGCCGGCCCATGATATTCAGGATATTCCGGGAGGAGGGGGTGGCCCTCGGTGAGGTCACGGACAGGGTGGACCGGCCCTTGTTCGTGGAGGTCCCTCTGGGATATTTTGCCGGAACAGAGGAGGATGATGGCAGTGAATAGCTCCGATGTCATCATAGTGGGCGCGGGGTCCGTGGGGTTACCGCTGTCCATGTCCCTCGGTGAGATGGGGTTCAAGGTGATGGTGATCGACCGGAACCCTTCTCCCGGTCAGGGAGAGAACAAGCACGCGATAGGTGGCATCAGGGCTACCCATTCCGACCCTGCAAAGATACTGACGAGCCTCCGCTCGCTGGAGATATTCTCCGGATGGGAGAAGGATCACGGGGACGATATAGAGTGGCAGGAGGGCGGTTATACGTTCCCGGTGTACAGGGAGCAGGAGGAGGCGATCTTGAAGGCGATGCTCCCCATCCAGAAGAGGTTCGGCCTCAATATCGAATGGGTGGGTCCCGACCGGATCCGGGAGGTGGTTCCCGGTATAAACCCTGATGCACTCATGGGGGGAACACATTCACCAAACGATGGCTCCGCCTCACCGCTGATCTCTGCCAATGCTTTCTACAGGTTAGGTCTGGCGAGGGATGTGGACTACCGTTTCAAGGAGAACGTCTCATCGATCATCGTGGAGAACGGAAAGGTCGTCGGTGTGAACACCGACAGGGACACATATCTGGCAGAGGTGGTGGTCGACGCCGCGGGAGGTTTCTCAAGGGAGCTTGCACGATCGGCCGGGACCGACATACCGGTGGTCCCGGATTCCCATGAAGGGGCGATCACCGAACCTGTGAAGCAGTTCTTTACCGCCATGGTGGTCGATATGAGGCCCGCTCCCGGCTCCAAGAACTACTATTTCTATCAGAACAGGCACGGCCAGATAGTCTTCTGTATAACACCGGACCCGCCTATTGTCGGGACGGACAAGAGGGAGACCTCGGTCTTTCTGCCCCAGGTCGCAAAAAGGATGGTCGATCTGCTTCCAAGGCTGAGGAACATAAGGGTAAGACGGGTCTGGAGAGGATTGTACCCGATGAGTCCCGACGGCTCCCCGCTCGTGGGCTGGAACAGGGATGTAAGGGGGCTCCTCCACATGACCGGGATGTGCGGTCAGGGTTTCATGCTCGGCCCGGGCATCGGAGAAGTCGTTGCACGTTTCATTGCCGGAAGATCGACCGAGAATGACAGGATCATCCTGGAAGGTTTCGACCCGTACAGGAAGTTCGGCGGCGAGGAAGCCCTCAAGTAATGGTGGTCCCCGCCTCCCCCTTAAGAGCGAGATGACCTTCTGCTATGGACGAGATGATGACCTTCTCGCCCCCTCCTTCGAGGAAATGGATCGCGGATCCTATCTTGGGACCCATGGAACCCTTCGGGAACTGGCCGTTTGCGAGATGCTCCTTCGCCTCCTCCATCGTCATCGTCCTTAGGATCCTCTGCTGCGGTGTTGCGAAATCCAGGTAAACCCCGTCAGCGTCGGTCAATATCATGAGAGTGTCCGCCCCTATCTCCAGACCGAGCACGGCGGATGCCCTGTCCTTGTCTATGACAGCATCCATTCCCTCAAGTCTGCCGTCATCCTCGTAGAAAACAGGGGCTCCTCCTCCACCCCCTGCTATCACGATGACGCCCATATCCACCAGGGTCTTGATGATCTTGGAGTTCACGATCTTCAGGGGGTTCGGAGAGGGTACAACCCTCCGCCACCCCCGTCCTTTGTCCATCTTCATGACCCACCCAAGCTCCTTCGATAGTCTCTCGGCATCCTCCTCCGTGAAGAACTGGCCCACGAACTTGTTGGGGTCGGATACGCTAGGGTCATGCTTGTCCACAAGTGTCTGGGTAACGATGGTCACCACGTCCCTTTCGATATTCTCCTTGAACAGGCCATTCTGGAGAGATTGCTCTATCATGTAACCTATACCTCCCTCCGTATCAGCTACAAGGACCCCGAGAGGGAGGTCGGGTGCCCTGTCCCTGGCGAGCTCCACCCTGAGAAGTGCGTTCCCGACCTGGGGGCCGTTCCCGTGGGTTATGACCATTCTGTACCCGTCTCTTGCCATGCTGATTATCGGGGGGAGGGATTCCCGGGTGTGCCTGAACTGGTTTGCTATGGTATCCGGGACACCAGGTCTGGTGATCGCATTGCCTCCAAGCGCGATGACGACGCATCTGTTCTTGAGCCGCATCCTTCTTGCTCCAAAAGAGAGGAAAAAGGACATGTCAAGAAGGATTATAAATAGTTCAGCATTGGGCCTCCTTTACGGTAATTTGGGCTTTACTATGGACGATCGCCCCCATCTATATGATCTATCAAGATAAATAATAAATAATGATGGTGACAAATAATATGATTACCATCTTTTTGGTGGATGTCCTGTCACTTCGGGACTGTCCAGAATTCCCCCGGGAAACAGATCGAGAGATAGCGGGCAGTATCCGGGGGGATAGGACCGGAGGTGAATTTGATGATACCGAAGTACGTACGGGATATCAACGAGGTCCGGGGGCTTTCCCGTGAAGAGAAGGATGGTCTTTTCGAGGTGGTGAGAAGACACACTTTCTATTCGAACGAGTATTATCTCGGCCTGATAGACTGGAACGATCCGGAGGACCCGATCAGGAGGATAATCATACCGACCAGGGAAGAGATCGAAAATGGCGGGTCCCTGGATCCCTCCAATGAGAAGAGCTTCACAATGGCAAGAGGATTGGAGCACAAATACGGTCCCACTGCACTGATGCTTGTAAGCAGGGCGTGCGGGGGCGTTTGCAGGTTCTGTTTCAGGAAGAGGCTCTTCATGCCCGACAACAAGGATGCAGTCCCCGATCTGACCCTGGCCTTCGATTACATTCGCGAACACGAGGAGATAAACAACATTCTCCTGTCAGGCGGCGACCCGCTGGTGCTTCCCACGAAATATCTCGAGAATATCCTGGAGGAGCTTGACGGCATCCCTCATGTGCGTTTCATCAGGATCGGAACGAAGATGGTCGTTTACAATCCGTTCAGGATACTAGAGGACCCATCCCTCATTGATATGACCAGGAGATTCTCGAAGCAGAGAAGGAAGCTCTACATCATAACCGATATCAACCACCCCCGGGAGCTCACCAAGTATGCGGTAAGGGCCATAAACACGCTGCAGGACGCGGGTGCGATCTTCTCCAACCAGACACCTCTACTCAGGGGCGTCAACGATAACAAGGAGACCCTGAAGGAGCTGTTCAACAAGCTTGCCGCCATAGGGGTGCCCCCATACTACGTGTTCCAGTGCAGACCCACTTCAGGGAACGGACCGTTCATGGTCCCGATAGAGGAAGGATACAAAATATTCGAGTCAGCGAAAGCGGAGGTTTCCGGGCTTGCCAAAAGGTCCAGGTTCATAATCTCCCATGCCACCGGAAAGATAGAGATAGCCGCTCTGACGGACGAGCATATCATATTCAAATACCACAATGC
>JAFGJI010000199.1 GCA_016929175.1 Thermoplasmatota archaeon
GGAACCATCCCTACACCAGCCAGGAGATAGCAGTAGAGGGGGGTGGAGCCGTTGTCTCCCATCTGAATGAGGGAGAGGTAAAAGTGGACCTGAAGCATCCCGATGTCTGGATAGAGGTCGAGATAAGGGATTCCTCTGCATACATCTTTGATAACAGGACGAAGGGGCCGGGGGGAATGCCAGCCTCATCCCAGGGGAAGGTCCTCCTCCTGCTTCCCGAACATACCGACGATATCGAAAGGAGGAGCCTTCTCTCCTTCCTGCTCATGAGGCGCAGGGGGTGCAGGGTCATACCCGCCTCGATGGAAGAGGACCATGGAAGCTGGTCGGAGTTCATGAGGAAGACCTCCATGGGAGAAGAGAAGGGACCTTTCATTCTGAAAGGAGATGATGTTATGTCCGGTTTGATGTATGCCGTCGAACATCTCAAGGTTCGCGGAATAGTTATTCCTTCGGGTCCGGGTAAGGAACGGGAATTCCCCGTGATCCACTCGCAGGGAGCCCCGATATCCCAGTTCTATCCAACTGCATCGATGGACATGACCGAAGTGAACGAGTGGCTCGGTAAGCTCATCCCCTCCGAATTGAACCTTTGGATCCGTACCCCTTCGACCCCGTCTCCTTATAAACCTTAATAAAGTATATATAAAGAAATCCATTACGTTATCAACCCCGTCCGGACCTCCAAAGACCGGATGGAAATGGACCAAAGGGTGATAAAATGGATATTCACATTCAGAACGTCGTATCCTCCTCATCTGCGGGGGTACCGCTTGACCTACAGAAGATCTCGATGGCTCTTGACGACGCAGAATACGTTCCCGAGAAGTTCCCTGGCCTGATATACAAGGTCAAGGATCCGAAGACTGCGCTCCTCTTATTTTCCAGCGGCAAGCTCGTCTGCACCGGCGCAAAGAGCGTTGCCATGGCCGAAGAGGTCGTTGGACGGGTACTCACCATGATCAAGGAGATGGGAGTGAACGTAGACACCAGCCCCAAGGTCATGGTGCAGAACATAGTTGCCACGACCGATCTCGGGAGGGAGCTCAACCTGAATTCCATTGCCATCACCCTGGGTCTTGAGAAGGTCGAATACGAACCTGAACAGTTCCCCGGCCTGGTTTACAGAGTTGACCACCCGAGGGTGGTTGCACTTCTGTTCGGCTCCGGAAAGATCGTCTGCACGGGCGCCAGGGAGATCGAGGACATCGATATCGCTCTGGGCGAGATAGTGAAAGAGCTCGAGGACGCTGGCCTCTGATCGCATTAGAAAGGTGAGATCGGATGGGTCTTCGAATACTGAACAGGGTTTTCGGTAAAAGGGATGATGGGAGAGAGCGATCGCGAGACCGACGCGAAGACCAGTTCTACGAAGGACCTCCCGAAACCGAGAGCACATCCCTTCTGGTGGACCATCATTTCGTCTATCCTGCCGAGGACAAGTATGAAAGAAGGATAGGCGGGATGGCCTACCGGGTGGAGATCACGAACTCCTACGACTACCCCATGGGCAACATCCGTCTTGAATTCCCGAAGGTGTATAAGCTTGGCTCCTTCAGAGAACCAAGCCATAGGGCGAAACTGCTCGATCCCGGTGAGAAGCTGAACGTCGAGGTGCCTTTCGATCCGGGGTACCAGGGTGGAAGCGAGGATCTGGAGTTCGATATCGTATTCTTCGATTTTCACCACAAGGTGGAAGAACGGATCCGGATGAAGACCGAGCCTCTCAAAATAGTCGTCCCGAAGTTCGAAAGGGTTTCCATGGATGAGGACAGGTATCGGATCCTGACATCGGACCTTTTCAGATGGACCGTGGAGACCGATGTGATCCCCCTCCCTCCAGATGAGCTCTACAGCATTCTCGTCAACCGTTTGAAAAAGATAGGTTTCGACCAGGCCAACGAGATCGTCAACGAAAAGCTCTACAGGGGGATCTCACAACTGGCCGCGACGGACAGCAAGGGAAGGGGGTGGGCTGCCCAGATCCAGGTCATTGGAAGGGACAATGAATCAAGGATACTTATGTACACTTTCGGTGAAAGACCGCTCTATGCATACAACCTCGCTGTCAAGATCCTCCTCAATATCGACCGCAGGGAGGACATTATGAAGGGTGTTCTCTGATGTCCGTGACCAAAGGAGCATTGATAAGTTTCTTATATGATTTGAACGGTTCATGTTATTGGAGTAGATCCACCTTCGAATCATCGAATTCCATGGGAGAGTATTAGCCATGTCACCTTCGTTCTTCAAGAAGAGCGGTTCTTCCGCGGTCAAGCTGGTCACTGCGACAAAGAGCGAGATAAACCAGTATTCACAGACGCTCAGCGGGCAGGGTTATGCATTGGTTGGAACCCCCATCGAGTACAGACAGCCTATGTCACAGCAGCAGCTGAGGGAATCGGTAAAGGGATACGCCGCCCAGAACAACTGCTTCCTCGTGGTGGAGGTGAACGACCCCAACCCGGCAGCAAACCCCTACAATCCATACAAGTTCTATCTGTTCCAGCACAGGTCGGGGCAGTATGCACCCGAACCGGTGCAGCCTCCTTCAAAAGGGGGTGCTTCAGGAGCACCGCAGCAGAACCAACAGTTCGCCCAGTTCACCTGCCCCTACTGTCAATCGGTCTTCCAGGCATACGTTAGGCCGGGGCAGAACATCCTCACATGCACGAGGTGCAGAGGCCAGAGCATGGTCGACATCCCTGCCTCGAGCTTCGGATCCCAGCCGGCTTCAGGTGCGAACACTGTCCGGAACCAGATGGGACAGATCAAGCTCAAGTCCTCCTACAACACACTTGACGAGATGGTCATCGACTGCCTGGATGTCCTTGGGCGGATACTCATCATCGAGGGGAATCCGTTCCAGTTCGAGGATACGGGGGAATTCCTCTATCCCTTCATCAAGATGAAATCTGCAGCCTATCAGCATATAGGATTCCGAAACATGGACATCATCCTCATGAAGGAGGCCACCCATGACTTCAAGATCATCGGGTCCGAACAGCACTCCCAATCCCAGGCCAATGTGAACCCTCACAAGGACGAGCTCTTCTCTGTCAAGGTACTCGGAGGTGTCAACTTCCTGGTCCTGGAAGAGTTCAAGGCTCTTGAACCCCAGCAGAAACAATCCATAACGAATGCGTTCTATCAGTTCCTGAGCCGCTACGTTGGTGTACAATGAGTGGGACAGCCTTAAATCGGTGTTTGCGAATTATGAGCCATGGAACTCCTCAAGGGCAAGCCGGTCGCTGACAGGATCGATGAGGAGTTGAAGATCATTTCATCCGGGATGGAACCCCTGAAGCTTGTAGTGTATCTGGTTGGGACCGATGCCTCATCGGAGGTCTACTCCAGGTCAAAGGTCAAAAAGGGGGAGCGGGTGGGTGTGGAGGTCGTTCTCAGGAGATTCCCGAAGGGAGCCGCACAGGATGAGATCGAGGTCCAGCTGAACAAGGATTCGAACGATCCGGAGGTTCACGGGATCATGATCGAGCGCCCGCTCCCGGAGGGAATACGGATCAATGACCTGATGAGAAGGGTCCCTCCATCGAAGGATGTGGAGGGACTCCATCCAGAGAACTATGGTCTGCTCGGGATGGGAAAGCCCCGGTTCATCCCCCCAACCCCACTTGGAGCACTTCTCCTGATACTTCATTACGGCCTCAAGCCCGACGGCATGGATGTTGTCATCATTGGCCGGAGCCTCAACGTGGGAAAGCCATTGGCGGCCCTCCTATCCCGGAAAGCCCCTTGGGGTAACGCGACTGTCACACTTGCCCATACTGGGACACAAGATCTGCTCCGGCACACAAGGGGGGCGGATATGCTCATCACAGCAGCCGGGAGACCCGGCCTCATCAAGGGGAACATGATCAAGGAAGGTGCAGTCCTTGTTGACCTCGGGATAACCCCGACCGATAAAGGTATCGTCGGGGATATTGACCTTGGGTCCGTGCAAGATGTCGCAAAGGCCGCAACCCCCACCCCTGGCGGCACTGGTCCGGTCACGGTTTCATCCATGTTCCTGAACCTTTTTCGTGCAAGGATAATGGCAGGACCCCTTGACATCGGCTTCACCGATGAACTCATAGGGACCGTTTACCAAAACAGGGAGGCGATAAGATGGTGAGGGTGGCAGTCTGCAGGAAATGCAATTCAACAACCTCCGAGGTCTGGAAAGCTCGAACCACCTGCATGGAATGCGGCAGCCCGATCGACCATTTGGATGTTAGCACGGGATCTCTAGACCGATTACCACGGATACTCAATATGGCAGGGATCGCATTTGCTATCTTTGCAGTGCTCTATTTGCTCTTTGGCATCGCTTTCATGGACATGGGCAGAAAGGACGGTATTAACATCATCGTGATATTCCTTGCGGGGACACTCCTCTTCCTGACCTCGCTTATGTTGCAGCTGTATCTGTCCACCAGAGCAAGGGAGAAGATCGAAACAGGGCAGGAACCTGGGAGGCAGAGGCATCTGAGAAGGGAGAGTGGCGACGAACCGGTAAGATCCGGCCCGATCGGGCCCCCATCCAGGAAAGCCAGCAAGCTTCCCATCGACAGAAAATGATGCCTGTTGCTCTTCTGGTCCCGAGGATACTTATTAATAATGAACGGTCATTCCCCGTTGACTTCCCATACTGGAATGGAACAATGGGCAAGCAGAACACTTCTGAATGGAGGCAGATCAATGCGCAGATCGACCCTGACCATAATGGTGCTGGCTGGTCTTTTCCTTGTTGGATTCCTCTCGATCCCCGACGCAAGCGGAGCGCTTGGAGGAGGGGAGACCGACAGATCCATGATCACCACCGAATCCGGAGAGACGGAATTCTTCATGGACCGGAGCGAGGGATCCTGGTTCATCCTGGATATGATAATCGAAAACGAGCGAACGACCGAGGTAAAACTGCATATCAACAACCCGGATACCGACGTCTCTCACGATGTCGCCATCGGACTTTTGGTTGCCGAAGATGATGACTGGAAATTCAGGATAACAGAGATATGGGACTCGAAAGGGTCCGATATCACCGAAGGTTCAGAGGTGACCGAGGGTCTGAACTACACCGTGAAGGAGCTGGAAGGGGGGGACATGGTCACGGTCGTCCTGGAAGCATCCTATCAGGGAGAAGCCTCGAACGCCGAAAAGGATGTGACCATCCATGCTCTGATACACGACGGCGGAAAGCTGTTCTCCTCCTCGAGGACCCTGACCTTCAGTACCTACAAGACGAACTATCCCTTGATAGTGATAGGCCTGGTAGCAGCACTTCTTGGTCTCGGTTTCGCGTTCCTCACCGCAAGGACCATCATCAAAAAGCAGGTTGGGAGCGAGGAGCTGCTCAAGATCGCAGGCTACATCAAGGAGGGGGCCACCGCATTCCTGAACGCGGAATACAAGGTCATAATCTGGTTCATCGCCGCGGTGGTTCTGTTCTTCATCGTTGGCATTTTCGCCCTGGATATGGACTGGCAGCTTATCCCCGCATTCCTTCTCGGGGCCCTTTTCTCCGCTTCCGCCGGTAACATCGGGATGAAGATAGCCACCATGGCGAATGCGAAGACTGCATGGGCCTGCAAGGAGGGCAAGAGGGCCGGTCTCAGGGTCGCCTTCAACTCGGGCTCCGTCATGGGTCTCACGGTGGTAGGCCTGGGACTCCTGGGAGTATCCTTGCTGTTCCTGATCTTCGGGAACGTCAACATGCTCTTCGGCTTCGGTTTCGGCGCATCATCCATCGCACTGTTCGCAAGGGTGGGCGGGGGCATCTACACCAAGGCCGCGGATGTCGGTGCCGATCTCGTGGGCAAGGTGGAGGCGGGCATACCCGAGGACGATCCCAGGAACCCCGCCACCATTGCAGATAATGTTGGTGACAACGTCGGTGACGTTGCGGGCATGGGAGCTGACCTATTCGAATCCTATGTGGATTCGATCATCGCTGCCATGGCACTTGGTATTATGGGGGTTTCTGCTCTCGGGACCGATCTCGTAGGGGGGGGCGCCGCCGGTGCTGCAACCCTTCTGCCACTCCTTCTTGCGGGTGTAGGTATAATCTGCGCCGTCCTCGGAACGTTCGCTGTCGGGGCCGGAAGCGACAGCACCGATGCCCACAAGCAGCTGAACAGGGGCATCTGGGTAGCGGCCGGACTTATGACGATCGCATCCCTAGGTTTGATCTGGTTCATCTTCAAGGACGAGGCTGATGCATCGGCTATCATCGCTTCCCTGTTCTTCTCGTTGATAGCTGGGCTTGCCGCCGGTATCGTCATCGGAAAGGTCACCGAATACTACACATCGGACCATTCCAAACCCACACAGAGGGTTTCGGAAGCGTCCACCACCGGTGCCGGCCCCAACATCATAGCAGGCCTCGGCCTCGGAATGATCTCGACGGCTGTACCTGTAATAGCGGTCGTTATCACGATCATCGTGGCATTCCTTCTCTCTGGCCTTTACGGGATCGCACTTGCGGCCGTCGGAATGCTCTCCACCCTCGGTATTACACTCGCCACCGACACCTACGGACCGGTGGCCGACAACGCCGCGGGTCTGGCCGAGATGGCAGGCATGGGAAAGAAGGTAAGGGAGACTGCGGAGGAGCTCGACGCGGTGGGCAACACAAC
>JAFGJI010000200.1 GCA_016929175.1 Thermoplasmatota archaeon
GAAATCGCTTCCCCTAGTTTCAATTAGATGTTTAAATGTTTCCAATTCCTTTTTTGACTGTCTGATCATCTTCCCTTTCAGGAAAGGAAGCAATAATTTCAACAACAAGACCTTGCCCTTTCCAGTCCAAGTAAGTACCATTTCGGTCCTCCCGTCCGACGAAATAAGATCGGTCTCGACGGTTGCGCTTATCGCATCACCCGTCACCCGGGAAACGTACCTCTTCCCGGGATCGCAGTGCACCATTCTATCCTCCAGGACGTACTTCTTTCCATTCCGGGAATAATGCAGGTGACCTATCGATCCGACCTCACCCGGTTTGCGTTCCATTACCTCGAATCTCTCAAGGTCGGTCTGCCAGTAGGGGAAATTATCGGGGTTCATCAATGCCTTGACAACCATATCGACCGGTCGGTCGATGGTGATACAAACCTTGAAGGAAACCATAACCACTCCTCACTTCAAACGTGATGACGGAACACCTTGATTAAAGCGATGGAACGTCGAAGATATCCATATTTTTCCATAACACACAAATGAAAACCGCAAGTTAATATAATAGGTTGCTTATTGTGTTTGCATGAATAGAGAGAATCTGATGGCCCATCTGAAAAACATAAACTACTGGTGGACAAAAGGATCGGTAAAAGACACCGACCATGGGGTTATCCGAAGAAAGTATATCGAAAGGATCGAAGAGAGAACGGAACTCGAAAGGATCATATGCATCTCGGGTGTGAGAAGGTCCGGGAAATCCACTCTTGTCTATCAATACATCAGAAGATTATTGGAGAAAAAGGTGGAGCCAAAAAGGATCGTCCTGGTCAAGGTGGACCTATGCCTAAGGGATATGGAGGACCTCCGTGATATAATATCGGTATACAAGGAACTTACAGGGATCGATCCCAAAACGGAGAGAATATATTTCTTCTTCGACGAGGTCCATTACATGAAGGATTGGCAGGTCCAGGTCAAGGAATTCATTGACATGAAATATGAATCCCGATCCTTCGTCCTGGGATCCTCCGTTACAATGATGTTCAAGGATGCCTCCGAGAGCCTGGCCGGAAGGATCTCCTTCATACATGTGGATCCGCTCTCTTTCGGGGAATATCTACTTTTTTCGGGATTCGAGTTGCCCGACGAGGAAACCCTTGATGGTATGTATAAGGCCCTGATAGATAAGAAGGACCTGGTCCTTCATCATCTTGGCAATTACATACAAACCGGAGGATTTCCGGAGTGGTTCAAGATCAAGGATATCGACAGGTGGAGGAGGGTCCTCTTCGAGGACTATCTCTCACTTATCCTCATGAAGGATATCGTGCATGTCTTCAAGATCAAGGACCCCAGGCTTCTCGAGAACCTCGTCAGGGAGGTTGCGCATCTCAGTTGTGAGAGGTTTTCGTACAAGGGACTGTCAGATAGATTGGATTCCGATAGGGAAACCATCAAGCTGTACCTCTACTATCTGAAGGCCTCGGGCCTTGTACATATCATGCAGGTCTATTCCAAGAAGAAGATATCCCGCGAGAGATCGGAGAAGAAGATCTCCTTTTTCGATGAAGGGATGAGGAAGGCGCTCACCCTTGATCTGGAGGGGACAAGGTTCTCCGAGGTAATAGCCGCCTCTCATCTTACGGCCCTCGGTAAGGAGATGAACCATCTCTTCGAACCCCATTACTGGAAAAATGAGCGGGAGGTTGATTATGTATATGAGAACAGAGGTGTCCTGATACCTGTTGAAACAAAATATCGAAATGGTCCTGATGATATCAATGGTGTAATTGAATTTCTTGAAAAGTATCATTCGAAGAGAGGGATCATAGTAACAAAGGATATGTTCAAGGTTGAGGACCATGGAGATATGGGGATGATATATTTCATTCCATTATGGTTGTTTTTAATCAGCGATCATGAAATGCTTGGTACTAATTAATCCCGTTCTCCCGCTATATCAGTACCAGGGCGGCTCCAAGAGAAAACGCCCATGCGATCCCGGCAGGTATCATCGTCCTCCTGAGGACCGAAAGATAATCCGTCCTGAAATACTCAAGGGACACGGAAACGCACGGATGTACAGGTGACACAAGGAACCCTATGAAGATGCTGAAGAAGAGTATCGTGAAGGTCACATTATCGATAATGGCCCCTGCTGCAACCAGTATCGGGAGCATTATGGATATCGGTATGTTCACCCTGCCCGTGGCCACCCCAAGAAGTCCCCCGGCAAACACTACAAGAAGCGGCCTCGAAAGCGGCAGCGTGGAGATCGCATCCGGTGCATCGGACGCGTTGAATATCTCCAGGAACAGGAACATCCCCATGATTATGAGCGCGAAGTTCCAGGCCTTCATCTTCCTGGCAACCGGTATCAGGTAGGAGGGCCCCTTCCTCTTCACGATCATTATCAAAACAAGGCTCAAAGATACTCCCAGGAAAAGGAATATCTCCTCCATGACAGATGGAAAGAGGTACATGAACGAAGCATGAACGGCAGGGGCAGAGAGGATCAAAAGAACGGGTATCAGGGCCTTTTTCCTGCTTCTCTCACCTTCAGCTATCCTCCCGTTCTCCACCTTCCGTAGAAGAAATATCCATGTCAAAACTATGGTCAGTACAAGTCCCGGGACCATGTACAAAAGGACCTCGTAGAGGTCCAATCCCGCCATCTTCGTCGTCGCAAGCAGCGATCCCAGAGGATAGAATAGAACGGCTATGTGCCTTGACCAGACGTTGATACCGGCCTTGACATCCCCGCTCGCATTACCAGCCCCCCTCTGCACCACCGGCGCGGAAAGAAGGGCCCCCCCGGGTATCGGAAGCATCCCGAGCATGGCAGGAATCACCAGGAGGGCCGGCCTCCTTTTCAGTGAAGTGTTGGACATCATGTCGTCTATGAGCCCCGTCATCTCGAGGGCTCCGCCGATCACCGCTATCAGACCGACGGATACGGCAAGCAGGATTATCGACGGGTCCGAAAGAGTGTCGCTCACTATCACCGACAGGGTTCCGAAAGGGACGGATATCAGTCCCAAAACCAGTGCGGAAAAGGCAAGAGCCACCCAGAGGCTCTTTCTGGCTATCAGCATCAGGATGTTTATCGTGACGATGAACTCGAACCATATGAGAATATCCATAACGTGGGCCTCCACCCCCTCTTCCTACTTTTTCCTCTCCCAGAGTTCCCAGATGAACCTCGTGTCGCGGTCGACGTCCCCGTAGAAAATGAATATCAATATCTCCTCCGCGAACGCCAGGAGATATATGACGAGGATGACCGTTCCGAAGTAGACCGGAATGGCCTTCTCCCCGACCCCCAGGAATGTCACGAAGAACGAGACGATCACAAGGAAATACACCAGGACAGCGTTCAGCCTCAGAAGGTTGGTGTGCATGAGTATGGGCTTTCCGATCTTGATCCAGGAGACCGCGAACGATGCGATGAGGAAGACGAAGAATATCATGATGATGTAGAGGTTTCCGGTCACGATCTGCGGGAACCAGAAATAGACGAACCCGAGCGTCCCCAGGTAGAAGAACAGGTCGGCCACGGAATCGATGGTCTTTCCGAACTCGGAGGTAATATTCCATCTCCTGGCTATCTTGCCGTCGAAGTAGTCCGTGCTCCCTACGATGATGTAGGAAAGGAGGAAAATAAAATCCCATTTCATATAGGTGAACAGTGCAAGAAATGGAAGGAACAGTATCCTTGAAAATGAAAGGCTGTTCGGGACATTGAAGAACTCGCGCTTGAACTCCAAAACGTGGCCCCTGTTGAGGATTGGTTCTATGATATTTAAACTGGACTGAGAGAGCAACAACTGTAATGACCACGCTTCATGACAAGATCCATGAAATGATCAGATACCTGGTTTGAAGGAAGAGTATCCCATCTCGAAAGCCCTCACGTTCACATCAAGCGCTCTTTTTGGTACGTTCTCCTTCACGGCCTCGAGCATGTGCTCCTTGCCAACCGGGAAGTCCGGAACGGCTGCCAGGGCACCCACCATGACGACATTCTCCGTCATGGCGCTCCCCGCTTCACGTGCAAGTTCCAGCGCGTTGACCTCGACGATCCTGGCACCCGAGGAGCGTATCCTCTCGACGACCTCCTCGTATCCGACATATCTTTCCTTTTCACCCTTTGCCAGCATCTGGGTCTCCGTGGGAGGGTGTATCATGTTCGTGTTGGTTATGACAAGTCCGCCCGGTTTCAGGAAATACAGGTACCTCAATGCTTCCATCGGCTCCAGAGCAAGAATGACGTCCGCTTCCCCGTAGGGCACAAGGGGAGATATCGCCTTCTCCCCTATCCTCTGATGGGCAATGACCGAACCGTTCCTCTGGGAGAGGCCGTGCAGCTCGCCGGATATCACCCGGAGCCCTGCCCTGACGCAGGCCTCCCCGACGATGTTCGCCATCAGGACGACCCCCTGGCCGCCCACACCGCAGTCTATCATGTTGAAGGATGTCTTCATCCGTTCACCTCCTTCAACCTCATGAACTCGTCATGGTCCTCTTTCGTGTAATAGACCCTGTTCTCGCCGCCATGGAGCGTGGCGGTTGATTTGATGGCCCCGAACCCGCACATCTGGGCGCACTCCCCGCATCCTACGCATATCTCGGGAGCTATCATCGACTTCCCGTCGCCTGGGTCTATGGAGATCGCGGGGCAGAGGAAGTCCTTTATGCAGTTGTAGGGTTTCCTGCACATTTCCTTATCGACATAAAAGGGAACCGGCTGTCCACCTTCTCTCCTGAGGTTCCTGAAATGGTACAGAGCACATTCACCATGGGAGATGATCGCGGAGACCCCTTCGAAGTCCAGGGCTTCTTTCATCAATTTACGGTTCTTCTGTATCTCGAATGCGTTGAGGTTCACGATCTTCTCGATACCGAGACCCCGAAGCATGCCCTCAATATCTATCGAGATGCCCTCCTTCCCGGCCACTGTCTCCTCGTGGGCGGGGTGGGTCTGCTGTCCGGTCATGGCGGTGACAGAATTGTGA
>JAFGJI010000201.1 GCA_016929175.1 Thermoplasmatota archaeon
ATATTCGATCCCGGTGCAAGGGTTCTGGAATCCACCCGTTTCGACATCAAGGTCGAGACCAACGGAAGGGCTCCGGCAGTCGATGCTGATGTGGAGGTAAGGAACAGGATGGGAGACCTGGTCTTTCAGGGATTGACAGACAGCGGCGGATACATCATGAACATGGAACTCGACAACACCGGGCATAACTTTTCCGGGTCCTATTCCCTGAACCCCCACAATCTCTCTGTCCTCTACGACGGTGCAAAGAGGCAGAAGGATTTTGATGGTATGAGCTCCCACATGACATCCATAACGGTCCATCTATCGGACCCGGTTGTTCGTATACTCTACCCGGAGGAAGGCGATTGGCTGCCCATGGGATCATTTTTCCTCAACGGAAAGGTGGAGGACCCGAGGCCCATAACCGATATCTGGCTATCCCTGGATGGCAGTCCCGAGGTCAGGGTTCCCGGAGGAAATCCCTTCTCGGTCCAGCTTGATCTGCCCGACGGTCCTCACAAAGTGATGATCCTCAGTATGAACGATGATGGCAAATTCGGATCGGCGGAGCTGTCATTCGGGATCGACACCGTCCATCCGGACCTGAACATACAGACGCCAGCGGACGGGACAAGCACCAACGGTTCAAGCGTCAAAGTGGCGGGCACCATTTCCATTGATGCGACGCTGTTCATCCAGGATGTGAAGGTTCCGGCGGACCTCTATCAGGGTGGAACCTTCATATACACCGTTGTACTGGAAGAAGGTAACAACCAGATAGTGGTCAGAGCCGTGGACCGGGCAGGTAACTCCGTTCAGAGGACCCTGAACGTTCACCGCGATTCCACCCCTCCTGTCATTCTTGTATTTTCCCCGCTCAACGGCTCCAGGATCAACGTGAAGGAAACTCTGGTCCGGGGAACCGTTGACTCCAGCACACTGAGATTGACGATCAACAATCTGGATGTTCCTTTTTCCATGGGTGAGTTCGAACATCTCATTTCCGATCTGAACGAGGGTTCGAACAGGATAGTCCTTGTTGCCTTCGATAGAACAGGGAGCAGGACCGTTCGCACCATCACGCTTTTTGTCGACACCGAACCGCCTGAAATAATGGTAACGGACTCACCCCGTCTGACAAATCAGAGGGAGGTAAAAATAACGGGTTTGACCGATCCCGGGTCCAGGGTGATGGTGGAGAACCGGATGGTGGATGTGAACGGAGGTGTCTTCAACACAACCGTTGAACTGATGGAGGGAGACAACAATATAACCCTCACCGCCACCGACGAGATCGGGAATTACAGGACCATACATTATCACATAACACTCGACCTGGAGGCACCCAGCTTCGAGAGCATCATACCCCCAAGCGGTTCGACGGTGACGAATCCGATCCTCGAGATCGAGGGGTCCGTCTATGATGAGAACGGCATAAGAGCGGTGAGGGGCAGGACCGGGTCCTCGGGTTTCGTCGAAATATCAAGGAAGGAGGAATGGACCTGGATCGTGACCCTTTCACCGGGGGAGAACATAATCGACATAGAGATCGAGGACCGTGCCGGCAATACCAGACTGGGCCAGTTCATCTACACCCTGGAGGAGAAAAATCCTCAGGCAGATATCGATCCGCCAACGATCGTCATTCAGAGTCCCCCTTCGAACACTAGCGTTCAAAGCGGGACGGTCCGAATAGAGGGATGGGCGGTGGATGACACGGAACTTGTCTCCGTTCATGTGAAGGTCAACGACGGTGAATGGATCGAGGCGACCGGACTCAATACCTGGTCCATCGAACTGGAGCTGGAAAAGGGAATTTACGTCGTATACGCAAGGGCCGTGGATTCTTCCGGAAACACCCGGATAGAGAGCATCTGGATCAGTGTTTTCACAGGTGGCGGGCAGGAAAACAATGATGCGGGCGACAGCTCCCCAACCCCCTTGTTCATAGGTCTTGCAATATTCGTGCTTGTACTTGCACTGTTCATCGGCTACATGCTTTATCTAAGGAACCGGAACCTGCGACAACAGCTGCATGATAGAAGCAGAAGGTCATCCGAGGAGGAGGTCGGAAATGGAAGACACATAGGGTCCAGAAGACCCGGGCGCCAGATATCAGGCAGGGGTTCTGTTCGAAGACGGGAAGAAGGTGAAGGGAGGCCGAGGAGAGCACGCCCGGGGCCCGGGGATGATGCATTGGCAGGGGACGCCGAAGGACGCAGGGAGAGAACAGGAGTGAGACACCGAGATCGGGGTCCGCTCGACTGATCCATCCCTTTCCGTATCGATAATATAGAGGTCCGTATATAACCCCTGAAAATGCGGTGAGGCAGATGACCGACACGTTCCAGCAGATCAAGGCCGTCAAGAACACGGAAAACCAGGGGAAGGAGGTCACGGTAAGGGGCTGGATATACCGTACCAGGGGCAGCAACAAGATGCTCTTTCTCGTACTGAGGGATTCAACAGGGATCATTCAATGCGTAGGGTCCAGGGATGATATCGGTGAGGAGAACTTCAAGATCGCCCGGACCCTGAACATAGAATCATCTGTCGTGGTCTCCGGGCGGGTGAATGTGGATGAGAGGGCCCCGGAGGGTTTCGAGATCCATCTGACCGGGATCCACGTTGTATCCCCTGCCGAGAGGTTTCCTATCACAAAGGACCAGTCCGAGGAGTTCCTCAGGGACAACAGGCATCTCTGGATAAGGTCCAGAAGGATGAATGCCATACTCAAGATCAGGTCAACGGTGACCGGGGCCATACACGATTACTTCAGGTCACTGGGTTATCACGAGTTCACCCCTCCCATATTGACCCCCAATGCGGCAGAGGGAGGTTCGACCCTTTTCGAGGTCAAGTACTA
>JAFGJI010000202.1 GCA_016929175.1 Thermoplasmatota archaeon
CCTCATATGGCCTTTCTGTATCCCTTCAAGGGCAAGAGCCCTGAGCGCCGCGAAGTTCTGGGCGAGGCCTACCGCTGCAAGGACCTCCCCCAGTTCCTTCGCCGTTTCGATACCGAGGATTTTCATACATGCCCTTGCGGCAGGATGTACCTTCGTCGCTCCTCCGACCGTTCCCACGGCAGTGGGAATGGTGATCTCCCCGACCAGGTCCCCCTTCTCGTTCATGTGATATCTGGTCAGTGGAAGGTAATTCCCTGTGATAGTAGCGTAAGAGTGGGCTCCAGCCTCGACTGCCCTTGTATCGTTCCCGGTGGCCCTTACCACCGCGGAAACTCCGTTCATTATTCCCTTATTGTGGGTGGAGGCACGGAAGGGGTCGACCTCCGCCAGATGATATGCTTTCATGAAAAGGTCGACCCCGCCCTCATCACCGACCTCTTCCCTTGGAAAGATCGCGGTCGCTGTGGAGAGCCTGTGAACCGCAAGATTGGACAGTATCCTGAGGACGACCTTTCCCCCGGTCAGTTCCTCGATCCTTGGTGCGATGGCCTCTGCCATCGTGTTGACAGCGTTGGCTCCCATGGCGTCCCTGACGTCAACGAGAACATGAAGAACGAGCATCGGACCGACAGGGCTGTCAAGGGCCCGGGCCTCGATGTCCCTTGCACCCCCACCATATTTCACGAGAAGGGGGTCCACTGAATTCGCTATACCAAGTAGCCCGATCTTGTTCTCCATTATCTTCCTGGTGGCATCGGAGGGGTCATCCAGGTCGCAGACCTGGACCTGTCCGATCATCATCTGCTCCGTGGTCGAAGCAGTGAACCCACCTTTTACTCTCGCTATCTTGGCTGCCTTTGACGCGGCCGCCACAACACTGGGCTCCTCGATGGCCATGGGAACGAGCCGCTCCACCCCGTTCACGATGAAGTTGGTGGCAATGCCCACGGGCAGCTGAAACGTCCCTATGACGTTCTCGATCATCTTGTCAAGGACTTCCAAAGGTGTCCCATCCACGGATAGGCCGGCGATGTCGTCCTCGCCGAGGCCTGTTTTCTCCAGGACCCTTTTCCTTCTCTGTTCAACGTTCATCCGGTAAAACCCGGGCATATCGGAACCCATCTGGATCACCTTATATCTATTTCCGGATCTCGGCGATGACCCTTCTTAGCTTCAGGCCTTTCGGACACCGGAGCTGCTCATGCACAGAGATCAGAAATATCTTGGTCCCCTTGGGAACGTACTCGATTCTGCAGATGCGGTTGTTCTCGCACCATCTCCGGTCGCAGCCTTTGTCCTCGATGGTGACGACCGCGGATTCGAGGGCTTTGCGGTCAGGTATGGAGATCTCGAGCGGTAGTTCCTCCACTTCAACGGCCACTACCCTGTCCTGGTCATGAATCGGGCAGTCGTGCTCCCTATCCCTTTTCTTGAGCACGCGGTACCTTTTCCCGACGGTCAGGCTCTGACAAATGGTGTTGAGCTTGCACTCCCCGCATTGGGGTGCGGGACCGGTGTACGTGAACACCTGTCCCTCCACTGCAAGGGACCTACCGATCAGGGAAACCTTACCCATCAACGATCACTCGGCCTCAACAGAACGAAGGGATATATATTACTATCATCTGGACCTCCTGCCGTCCACAAGGGTTCCCGGAAGCTCCCGTTCCGGGGGAAAGGGATATAAATAAGAACCAATATGGGGGGCATCCTGAAGCCACAGCCAGTATCGTGCTGGCCGCCGCATAAGGCAATAAATGCGGGCCGGATCCCCGAGGGGGATGATCGTCTGGCCGCTTCGGAGGCTTGAACATGGCCGAAAAGAAGGGAAAGACCCTTAAGGGTGACAGGGAGGTCGAGCACGGACCCGATTTCAAGTATATAGTCCGTATGGCCAACACCGATATCGATGGCGAGAGAAGGGTCATCGATGGTGTGACCTCCATCAAAGGGCTGAGCTACAGATTATCACATGTCATCGTCAGCCAACTTCAGGTTCCTCCTGACAAGCTCATGGGAGACCTCACGGATGACGAGGTAAGCAGGCTGATGGGTCTCATCGAGGAGCTTCCTGCCACGATGCCCTCATGGATGATGAACAGACAGAAGGACATCGATACTGGCGAGGACACACATGCAATATCCACCGACCTTGACATGATCCAGAGGGAGGACGTCAATCTCCTGCGGAAGATGAGGTCATACCGGGGTATAAGGCATGAGACCGGACAGAAGGTCCGCGGTCAGAGGTCCCGCTCGAACGGAAGGACCGGAGCGACCGTGGGCGTTTCGAGGAAGAAGGTGAAGTGAGGAGGGAGATGAATGGGCGACCCAAGGCGGCTCAAGAAGAAGTTCGAGACCCCGTCCCATCCATGGCAGGGTGAAAGGATCAAGGAGGAGAAGGAGCTCCTTATCAAGTACGGTCTGAAGAACAAGAAGGAGGTCTGGAAGGTACAGTCCCAGCTAAGGAACCTCAGGGAACAGGCAAGGATCCTCCAGGCCAGTATAAGGACCGAGAACATGCAGGCAGTAAAGGAGGGGGACCTGCTGATCAAGAAATGCAACAGGCTCGGTTTCCTCGGAGAAGGGGCATCGCTCGTGGATGTTCTCTCCATACAGATCGACACACTCCTTTCCAGGAGATTGCAGACGCTTGTCTACACAAAGGGTCTTGCGGGGACACCCAAACAGGCCAGACAGATGATCACACACGGACATATCATCCTCAAGGGAAGAAGGGTGAACATACCCGGGCTCATGGTGGCAAGGATCGATGAGAGGTTCATTGAGTACGATCCCAACTCCCCGTTCGCATTCGAGGAGCATCCCATGAGACCCAAGTCGGATACGGCGCCCAATCCATTCGAGGCCACCTCACAGGTGCCGGAGAAGATATCCATCAACGTTCCCGGAGGTGACAACGAATGAGCGAGAAATGGGGCATCTGCCACATATATGCATCATACAACAACATACTTGTTACCCTGACGGACCTGACCGGTGCCGAGACAGTTGCAAAATGCACAGGCGGAATGGTCGTCAAGGCCGCCAAGGATGAAGCGTCCCCCTTCGCCGCGATGAGGGCCGGAGAGGTAATTGCGGATAAGGCAAAGGAAAAAGGAATGACAAATATCCATATCAAGGTCAGGGCTCCCGGAGGGAACGGGCCATCCTCACCCGGTCCCGGAGCACAGGGGGTCATAAGATCACTTTCGAGGGCCGGTCTCAGGATCGGAAGGATAGAGGATGTCACCCCCGTACCGCACGATGGGACCAAACCAAAGGGCGGGAAGAGGGGAAGAAGGGTGTAGGAGGCGAACCAATATGAAGCTGGTGGTTAGGGAATTGACCGACACCAGGTGCTCGTTCACCGTTGACGGTGTAAGACCGGATATCGTGAACGCCCTGAGGAGAACATTGATCGCGGATGTCCCGAAGATGGCCATTGACGAGGTTGAGTTCCATATGGGCCCGATCAGGGACGAGGAAGGGAACGAGTACGATTCCAACTCGGCCCTCTTCGATGAGATGATCGCTCACAGACTCGGGATGGTGCCCATTCCGACGGATATCCAGCATTTCACCTTCAGGGACCAGTGCGAGTGCGGCGGTGCGGGCTGCCCCCACTGCACGATCATATACGTGCTTAATAAAAAAGGCCCCTGCACCGTATATTCCGGAGACCTCCAGCCTCTTGGTGATATATCGCTGAACATCAAGGAAGAGCTCATCCCGCTCGTCAAGCTGAAGGAAAAGCAAGCCCTTCTGATCTATGCAACAGCTATTCTTGGAAGGGGTAAGGACCATGCCAAATGGCAGCCCGTGACCATCTGTGGATACAAGTACTATCCCAAGATCACGGTAAAGGACGGCTGCTGCTACGATGTCGAGGATTGTGCAAGGTCCTGCCCGAGGAACGTGTTCGGGATCGAAAAGGGGAAAATGGTGGTTAAGAACCTGGAGAACTGCGATCTATGCATGAACTGTGTGGAGAAATGCGAGAGTTCCAATGGGAGGGGCGAATCCGCAGTCGAGGTGGTGGAGGAAGCCAACAAGTACATATTCACTTTCGAGACCGATGGCTCGATCACTGCCAAGGATGCCCTGACATACGCTCTGACCACGCTGGAGAACAGTTACGAGGATCTGAGGGAGCAGGTGTCAGGCCTCGATTAGATTTAAATCCTACCTTCATATGATGTTACAGGTCTGGTCCACCTTAAAAGGACCGATATCCGCAATAGAACACCAATCGGTGCGAGGGTAGCTCAGAACCCTTTGACCTATGGTCAAAGCGTTCACGGAAGTGGGGTATCTGCGATACCCCGTCTTGGTCGGCGTTCCGCCATACCGAACTTCGTTCGAGCCTCTCTCATTTGAACGTGCTTGGTCAATACGGTCCCCGTTGACCAAGCTTGTTGTGGAAAAATGGGGGCCGATCATCCGCAATAGAACACCAAACGGTGCGAGGGTAGCTCAGCTTGGTCAACGGCGCTAGATTGAGGGTCTAGTCCTTAGTGGTTCCTGTGTTCAAATCACAGCCCTCGCAC
>JAFGJI010000203.1 GCA_016929175.1 Thermoplasmatota archaeon
CTTGTGGTGGTGAGGGAGGACCTCCTTGGGAGGGTCCCGGAGAATACTCCCACGATGCAAAAGTGGTCGACCATGGCAGCAAAGGACTCACTTTTCAACACCCCCCCTTGCTGGGCCATTTACATATGCAAGCTCTCCCTTGAGTACTTGAAGGAAATGGGCGGCATCCCCGCAATGGAGAATATCAACCGTGAGAAGGCCAGGACGCTCTACGATGTCATGGACGGGTCCGGAGGCTTCTACAGGGGCCACGCAAGGGCGGATTCCAGGTCGCTGATGAACGTGACCTTCAGACTGCCCAGCGAGGATCTCGAGAAGAAGTGCGTCGAGGCCGGAAAAGCCCGCGACCTGATAGGTTTGAAAGGCCACCGCGACGTCGGCGGAATGAGGGCTTCCATATACAATGCAATGACCCTCGAGGGCGTGAAGGTCCTTGCGGAGTTCCTTAAGGAATTCCAGGACCAGAACCAGTGATCCAACGTGTGCGTCGGGTCCACCCCCGCATTTTTTTTATTTTATATATCTGGCAGTTCAACCTCAGGTTTTTCCTTCTCCTGTGTCGAAGGTGCGGATGACGGCCCCGAGGGCCCCGATGAAGGGGCATCCATGACATGATCCTGCTTCGGAGGAGCCTCCTGCGGTGTCATGGTGGCAGGAGCAGGTTTCAGTTGTGGAGCAGCGGCCAGATCTGCCGGCTGCAGGGAAGGCACCTGACCTGCACCGGCTTCATATGTGGCAAGGGGGGTGCCGATGGCAATCCCGGGAAGGGCTGGTTTTTGAGATGTCGGGGCCGATGGAAGTTGTTTTTCAGGAGGTTCGTTCTTCGTGATATCCGGCGATGATATTACCTCACCATCGTCCTTCTCCTGCTCCTCTTCTTCCTCATTCTCCTCCGGCTCCTCCTTCTTCTCCTCCCCCTCGTCTTCCGGCTTCCTCTCCTTCCTGCCACCGAGGACCAATATCAGGACTATGGCTGCTATGGCGAGTATGAGGGCTATCAAGCCCAGTATGCCTCCCATGTTCTCAAGGAACATCTCCCTTTCGGAAGCTTTCAGCACCGAAGCGGCACTCATCTCTCCGGTGTCGTACAGATCGGAGGTGGCCCTGGCAGTTATCCGGTGGGTGCCCGAGACCTTCACCTCCGTTGTAATTACCATGGAACTTCTCGCTTTCACCGTTACCCCCGCTTGGGTATGGAGCAGTTCTCCGTTGTCGTATATGGCGACCGTGAGGTCCTCGGCCGGTGAATCGCCGAAGTTCGAGATAGTGACCAATAAGGTGACCTTCTCCCCCGGTAGGGGGTGGTGATCGGAGAATGTTATCTGTGCGGGGTCGATGCTGAGGTCCGCCCCTGCAAGGGTCACATTGAGGACCATCTCCGAACCCTGCGAGAGCCTATCGACCGCGGTGATCCTGAGCCTGTAGGCACCTCCCGGCAGGCCGGATGGGTCCCAGGTTCCGAGAACACCCGAGAACTCCCCGGCCGACTGCGATGGGACCACCTCCACCCATGTAGCGGTTCCCACCTTCTGATAAGAGATCGAATAGTTTCCCAGATGTCGGTCAGCGATCCCTCCGGTTAACTGGACCGGCCCCCCGATCCTTGCATTTTCAGGGGGATGCGTCAATGTGATGATCGGAGCCCACTCGTCGATGAATGCCCAGACGGGACTCCCGACGTTACCCCCCTTGTCCTGCCCCCTGACAAGTACCTCCAGGGTGTCCGGAGGTAGAGATGATCTCATGAGCGACCATTTTCCACCGGAGTATGCGCATTCCATCCAGTTCTGCCCGCCGTCGTATGAAAGCTCCACCAGTTCGACGCCGCATCCTGCATCTTCAACATCTCCCGAGATGGAAAGGTCCGCTTTACCGAAAAGGCCCATGTTCTGCAGTGTGATGGCCGGGCCGTCGATATCGATGGTCGTATTTACGACATCAGACAACCCTGAAACATGCCCCAGACGGTCCCTTGAAACGACCCTGAAGTAGTAGGTGTTGTAAGGTTCAAGGTCGCTGATGTAGGCGTTCAGGGACCCTGTCCAGGGGGTTTCCATGATGGGCTCACCTGTCTCGTTCAGGGAGACCCGGACCTGATATTCCACGTTCTGACCCGATGCGTCCAGGACCTCTTCCCAGGAGATCTTCATCATCGAACCTCCGGAATATTCCGGGAGGGGTGAAACGATAGGCACATCCGGAGGGGTGGTGTCTATCATGATCTTCACGGAGTTCCCCCAGGGAGAGGTTTGTTCGAACATGTCCCTTGAACGCGACCGGATATAGTATGTCCCATCCGGAAGCGGGGTCTTCACCGTTCCCGCCCTTGTAATTGATGTGGTGTCGTGGATCTCGTAGTGGGTATCTGTGAGCCAGGGGGACTCCATCACAGAATTGGTGAAAAAAATGTCGGTCGCCCACTGAACCTGGTATCCTACAGAAGCCCCGCCTTCGTCTGATGAGGGGCTCCATTCAATCATGACCAGTCCGGAGGTCTGGTATTCGCTGACCGGGACCAGACCCGGGACCGAGGGACCCGAGCAGTCCTGCGTCGAGTGGACCAGTGTGGAACGTATCTCGTTCCCGGCCCGGTCAATGGCAGCGACCTCGTAATAGTAGGTGGTCCCGTCGGACAGGCCGGGGACCACGAAGGAGTTCTCCGTGGTATGAACGGAGAAGGCTAGCCCCACCCTGTCAGGGCTGGTGTAAACGTTGAGGATGTAGTGATCGAGCCCCGAGAGGGTGTCGGTCGATGGCGACCACGAGACCTCGCATGCCCTCCCCCCGGTGTATTCCTCCAGCGGCCCGATCACCGGCTGCTCCGGGGGTTGGGGATCGATGGTCGTGAATGTGATCTCTCCCGGTCCGGGATTCCCCAAGGAGTCGTAGGGAACGACCTTGATGTACCATGTCGTTCCCGGGTCCAGGTCAGTTATCTGGAAGCTCTGACCCAAAACGTGGTCCCTGGAATGAACGTCCGTCGTGAAGGTCGCATCGGTGGACCAGATCACCTCGTACCATGCGACCCCGGAACCGGCGTCCTCCGATCCCTCCCATTCAAGATGGACCGGGCCCTCCGCGAGGTATTCCATCAACGGCACAATGCCGAGGTCACCGGGACCCCTGTGGTCCTGAATGGACCACTCCACCCCGGACCACGCGCTCTCGTGATGGAAAGCGTCAACAGCCTGGACCCGGGCATAGTACTTTACATTGTCCTCCAGGGTATCGAATTCCATTGTGGTCCTGTCGGTGTCACGGTCGAAGACGATACTTGCCTGCTGGAAGCTTTCCGTTGTCGCGACCTGTATCTTGTAATGATGAAGACCGACTCCTTCATCAAGGGAAGGATACCACGAGAAGGAGTTGGAACCGCCCCTGGTGTAGGGCGGCTCATTCATCATTATCGGAACCGTGGGCGGATCGATATCGCATGTGGTATGGCCGGGCTGGGAGAATTCCGACATCAGGCCGGCCTTATCGTATGTCAATAGGACGAAATGCTTTGTCTTACCCGGGGTCAGGGGGTAGGAGGTCGTGACGGTCGGATGGTTGATGATCCTGTTTTCTTGGTCGGAGAAATCCGACATCGTCGCCGATCCTACCATATAATGTTTGACACCTGACCCCTGGTCGGCAGACGAAACCCAGCCAAGGGTCAATGCGGTGCCATTGGTATATTCGGGAAGGTCGAAGATCTGCGCCGTGGTCGGAGGCGTCCTGTCGATCATCGTGGTCGCATAAGAGCCGGACCAGCCGGTCTCGAAATCCCCGGCATCCTTCGCCTTCAATCTGAAATAATGGGTCCCTTCCTGCAGTCCGTACACGTTCATACTGCTGAGGGATACCCAGTCGGAGCTCCATATCATAGAGTCCATCGAGGTGGAGGAAAATGCCCCGACCTTGTACTTCACTCCGCCGTGGTTCGGGGCTGCCGGCCGGTCGGACACATCAGCCCAGTCCAGAGGTACATGTTGCGTGGTTGTGTAAGCGGGGAGAGAAAGAGGAGACGGGGTTTCAGGAGCCTCCATGTCCCCGGTGATCGTGATGTAGGACCTGGAGTCTGCATACAGCTGTATATATGCGCTGCTGCTGCTTCCCCGGAACCCGAAGAAGATGTAATCATCTTCTGATGCAATCTTGGACCTTATGTAGTCTACCGCTTCGCCCGCTGTGATCGAGATTGTGTATGTCGTCTGGCTGGATACGGTGGTCGAGCCAATGAAGGTGGACCTCGAAGTTATATAATCGTACATTTTTGAACCATCGTTCAACAAAGATAGGTCCCTTGGATCGTATCTCAGGAGATAGAAATACAGTGTTTGCGACGCGCCGATGTAACTGGGGGTGAATTTAAAATATAGTCGATCGATAAGGGAATCGGAATCTATATCCGATATGGACATAGGCATCCAGCCTCGGTAATATCCGTAAATGTTGCTGTTGTAATAATAGCCTCCCCCGACAGGATTGTTGATGGTAAAATAATAAAAAGATGAACTGCCGTAATAGTATTCCAATTCTGCATATCCCGTAAGAAAATCGGTGGATGATCCAGGCGCGTAGAAATTGTAATCGGCATACCCTTTTGGATCATTTTCTGTCGGACCAAGGACTGTCAACGATATCATGATCATCAACGAGCTCACCAGGAGCGCAGCGAACCTGAACCTTCCAATCATCTCAAAACTTCCTTTGATAACTTAGTGGTCCTAACCATATTTAAAAAACAACTATAAAGAATAAAGCATCTAAATCTTCGATATTGGTCATTTTCATCTCCCGGACCGCTGCGATGGTCAGGTTCAAGTGGATAATGAAAAAAACCAGATATTAGTCCCTGTCTTGAAGGGGGCAAGGGAAGACATATCATACGCATGATGTACCCAAAGGATCAAGTCGAGATAGTGTTTTTTGTTCTATCGCTGTCTTCCCAATGAAACATAAAGGCATGTACGATCTCGAAAGCCTCAAGGGGTGCATGGCTGCCCCGAACAACATGTTCCTATCAGCAGAGATCGGGGGAAGGGCTGTCGGGAGACGCTTATAGTAACCCATGACGGCAGGAGGAGGTGGGGGGCTCCCCTTATTTTTTCTTTTCAGGCGGGATGTATTCTCCTTCGATCCGGAGGGGGCTCGAGATAGGTCTTTTAGGGGGCAGTGATCCGAGATCCCCATCTGCAGGCTTTGAAGGAAGTCCTGCTTGAAGAGGTGGGGCAGGTTTGAGCTGTACGAAGAAGTCCTTTTCCTGTTGAATGCGTTTATATTCAAGGGCCGCCGACCTTTTCCGGAGGAAGATACCTGCTCCGATCCCAACAGCTATCAATAGGAGAGCCACCACTATAAGGATGATCCAGATGAGAAACGAGCTACCACTTTCCTCCTTATGTGACTCGCCCCTGTAACCGGCGGGTATGAGGAGATCGAACTCCGAGATCCTTCCGGAACGGTCGGTTACCTGTACCCGCACATGAACACTCGTTTCCGGAGAGGGTCCAATTGAAAAGGTGAAATTGCCGTTAAAACTGGCCGATCCAACATTTGAGACCCACAGACCAACACTGGCGATACCGCTTTGATTATCAAAGAAGTTGCCTGTGATCATGACCTGCCCCTTATCAATGGAGGGTTTTAACGATCCGAGTTCGGGATCATGGAGGTCCACGAACGGCTCCCAATAGATCCTGGCGAACCGTCCCACAAGGTCGTATACTTCGACCATTATCATATGGTACCCTTCTCCCAGGGTCAAATTGGTCGAATTTTGGTCCGTAATGATATACAAGGACCCATCAACGATCACCCTTCTATCCTGTATTCCTGTATCGTCGGATCCGTACCATTCCAGTTGAACGCTACTCGAATTAAGGAAGGCAACGGTATCGATAGACCATCTCAATACCGGTAGATCGTTGTCAACCTTGAACCGTGAGGACAGCTCCGTGGAACGTCCGGCGTTATCTTGGGCAGTGAGGGATATGATATGAATTCCGGAGGAGAGTAAAAGGTCCTTGCTACCGCTCTTTGTGAAGGATGTGTTCTTGCCGTCAACGGATAATAGGACCCCCTCCAACCCGTTCTCGTCGCTCGCTTCCCAGCTGATGCTGATGAACATACCTTCGATGACGGAACCATCCTTCGGAAGGTTTGCCATCAGGAAGGGTGGTTCAAGGTCCACCGTGAAGGTCCAATCAGACATGCCTGCGTTTCCCGCAAGATCAACAGCAATGATCTCCAGAGTATGAACACCATCCGTCAATCCAACGACAGTCGTAGATGTTCCCTTGATATTTTCCGATAGGATCTTCCCGTCCATTTTGAGCTCAAAATGGTCGATCCCCGAACGGTCCGTACCCTCCCATTGTACCACCATTTCATCTTCAATGATGAACTCGCTTCTGTTTCGGAAATCAACGAAGGGGCTATCCAGGTCGAGGATCACGGACCTCGATTCCTCGTAATAGTTCTCGAACTCATCATGGAACCTGAGAACCACCTTGTTCTCTCCCTCTTCGACGATCGCAACATCCATTTCCGAGGTTTTTGTCACGTTGTACTTTCTGCCCGTGCCCTCTATGATCATTTCAGACCATGCAGGTTCGAACCACTCCGGTCGCCTCCAAATGAAATGCACCTGATTGCTATTGATGATGATATCTGTCGAGGGCTCTATTATGCATAGGTCATCGGTCCCGATCGTGAAGGATGTTCTCTGAGAGGTTACATGGCCGACCAGATCTGTGGCCTCAACCTGGAACACATGTTCACCCGGTCCGAACATCTCCTCATGATGTCCGGCACCGGGACCTCCAAGACCGCTTTCGCCCAGGTCCACCTTGTAGGATACCTTGCCGATCCCGACCGCGTCATTTACCATCCAGTTGAATTCTACAAGGGGATTGGAGATGATGGTGCCGTTCGAGGGTGAAAGGATAAGGACCTCCGGCGGCGTAAGGTCCACGGTGAAATGAACAACTGCAGATGCATTGTAACCTTCTCCGTCGAACGCTTTCAGGACTGCATGATGATCACCCTCCCCGACAGGGATTTCGGCCTGCTTCGATCCCGGATCGAGGTCGACCTTGAATGAGCCAAAGGATATCTCTAGTGCTGA
>JAFGJI010000204.1 GCA_016929175.1 Thermoplasmatota archaeon
GCTTCGCGGTAACGCTGGGGGTCCTCTGGGAGATATTCGAGTTCGGTGTGGACCAGCTCTTCGGTTGGAACATGCAGAGGTCCGGTCTGAAAGATACGATGACAGACCTCATCGTGGACGTGCTGGGAGCGCTTTCAGTCTCGATTGCGGGATACCTATACATGAAGGGGAACCTTCAGGTCTTCGCCAGGATAGAGAAGGGTTTCATAAAGGCTAACCAGAGGAGAAACGCCCCGGAAACTGATCAGGTTGAAGCCCCCCGTGTGTCAACACCCGAATGATCTGGCCTATAACGTTCATTCCTCAACTTCCGGTGGGTATGCCGGTCGACCTTCGGGGTCCTTTGGTCCTTCAACGGCATCACGGAGGTCCTCTACCGCCCCGGCCGGGAACGGTTCGAATTCCCTATTCATCAAATACCGGACGTACAATGCTCCCAGGCCTCCTATAATAACGATCAACAGCAGGACGATGACGATAAGCAAGATGTAAAGGGCGATACCCTCCTCCCGCGTCGAAGTTCTATGGAAGCCCCCCTCCGACATGGTTACCTGCCCCTCGCCGTCCTTGACGAAGAACCATGCCTCGAACCTCCCCTTGATCCTGCCGGCTTCAAGCCTTGCCTCAAAGGAACCGGGGTGGATCTCCTCCATGGTAAGATTGAATATGACATCACGGTCGTTCTTCAGGATGGCCCAGGCGGAGGTTACCCGGCGGTTATCGGAAGCGTTCATGTATAGAAGGACGCCTCCATCCTCGACTTTCACTTTATGACCCGATATCACGGGCGGTGTACCGTCCATTACATCAATAGTAAGGTTGACAAAGGACACGAGCCCGCTTGTATCCACCGCCACACCTTTGATCTTGAGAGTGACGGCATATGGGGGGACCTCTATCGAATAATTGCCGCCGTTGACCCGGGCAGGGAATAAGATGCTTTCATCGTTAATTGAATAATCGACGCGCTGTAACGAAACACCCCGGTTATCTGCGGCTGACATTCTGACAGCAAGATCTCTCGAGGTCCATGCCGTCCCCGGATATAACTCGACCCATGGTGGGGTGCCATCCAGGACCTCGAGGGTCTTCTCGAGCACCCTCCAGTTCCCCGCATCATCCACGGCTCCAGCCCGGAAGGTCAGCTCAAGTGCCTGATCGTCGATCCTCGGGACCACTACCTCTCTTACAAGGCCTGACCTGTTGGTCCAGGGACCGTTGTCGAGCCTCCATGCAAGGAAGCCGTCCTTGAGGCCTGCGTTATCGCTGTAGTAGAGGTTCAGTTCGTAAGTCCTTCCCGTGTAAGGGGGATTCTCCGTCAGGTCAATGATCGTCGGAGGTGTCACATCAATTACATCCATCGTCCCCTCGAGTTTCGCCTCGTTCCCTGTGGCATCCCATCCGATCAGCAGGTATTCCACCTCCGAAGCATCCGTGGGAACGTATATGGTGAACTCAAGGATGCTTTCGAAGGGAGAGAAGGACAGGACGGAGTCACTTTCCGTGTGGTCCATCCAGACGGTCAATCTCGTTCTCTGCAGGCCGATATTGTCATGGTGTCCGAACCTCAAAGTGAAGTAGCTGCCGCCGTTCACCGTCTCAGGATTGAGATCGAAGAACACCGGGGAAAGGACATCGGTAACCGGTATGCTTTCCCAGGGTGTAATCGCGGTTAGACCTTCCTGGTCCTTTACGTGCACCCTGAACTCTATAGATCTGCAATCCTCCCGGACAAGGAACTTGACATCCCATCTGTCCCCGTCATATGAGGTGTTCCCCGGCAGGGTGTACATGCTCTCTTGACCTGAACTGTCGAATCTGTACTCGACAAGGACATCGTTTATTCCGATGTTGTCGGAAGCGTTCACATTCACGTACAGTTCCGATCCCGTGAAGGCCTCTCCGGCCTGGACATCATGGATCACGGGTTGGATGATATCCTCCACCGGGTATGCCAGAGATACTTCAGCGGTATTGCCGGTGAAGTCCCTCAGGGTGAGGTCCATTCTGATGATGGAGCATTTCTTGTCGACCTCGATGGTCTTCGAGAACCTGCCGCTTTCGTCGAGAGGGATGTCCTCGTGGAATGTGCCCGGATAGTATCCGGAGCCTGATCTATACTGGTAGATCATGGCATCCACCTTCACGCCGAACATGCTCCTGTTGTCGATGACCTGTATCGATATATCGAGATCCTCGCCCGTTCTGGGCTTGTCCCTGGTCATGTCCACGATGAAGGGCGGCTCAAGATCCGGCGGAGGGGGGTCCTTCACCAGCGGTCCCTTGTCACCCGGACCATGGGGAAGGTCCGTATCACCGATGCCGTCCCCGTCTATATCCTGACCCGGATAATCCGACCAGTAGTTGCCGAAGGAGTAGTTGCCACCTATGATGTTCCTCTCGGCCCTCTTGAACGCGGAAGACCATCTTATCTCGCTTTGGTCCTGGTTCGTGAAGAGCAGTCTTGGCTGGGAGAAATAATTGTTGGTTACCTCGATGTTCTCGCAGGTCCGGAAGGATATGGAGTTCTCGGACCCGATGAAGAGATTGTTCCGAACGGATGTCCCGTCGTTCTGGTTCAGGATGACGGATGTCTCCTGGCTTCCCTCGAAGGAATTGTTGAGGACCAATGCGGATGTATCACGGGATATCTGTATACAATAGTAGGAGTTGTTGCGGAAAATGTTGTGGAAGAATGTGTTTCCCCCGCTCTCCTCCCCTACCTCTGCGCCTCCCGCCAGGTTGCCGGCTATCAGGTTCTCCGAGAACAGGTTCTGTTTGCCTCCACCAATATACAATCCCCGTAAATTGTACAGGATCGAGTTGTTCAGAATGAGGTTTATGTTCGCGCTGGAGACAATCATACCTATACCATTTCCGTTGATCTCGTTATCGGCAACGAGATTGAGATCGCATTGGTCTCCGATGACGAAACCTTTACTATTACAATCTGATATGTTGTTCCCCCTGACCTCGTTCTCGGTGCTCCCGGACCCAAGAAGGAACCCGATGAAACTGCTTCCCGAGATATTGTTCCCCAATATGTCCGCCTTTGTGATCCTCTGGAGCTCAAGTCCGTAAACGCCGCCCCGGATATCGTTTCCGCGGATGAGGATGCCCGGACCGGTCATCCCCTCGCCGTATATTTCCCCGACCCCGTTCCCATGCAGTTGATTATCGGTGATGTTCATTGGCCCCCCGGTTAGGACCATGATACCGAAACCTTCGTTCTGGTCGATAATGTTCCGCCTGATATCGATCTTTGATCGGGATACCTTTTCTCCGTAAATGCCGCAACGACCGTTCTTTAGAATATCGTTGTTCATTATCACCACGGAGCCGAGGGGGTTTTCGAGCTGGATCCCATCCCAGGGGTTCAGGGTGAGGTTGTTCCGACTGACCGTCGATCCGCTCACATTCCCCTCCATCCGGATGCCGGACCCTCCGTTCCCTGTCGCATCGTTGTCAATGATCCTTACACCGCTTGCGTTCTTTGTCCATATCCCGGAGATGGAATTGTTGTACATCTCGCATTCGGACACGGTCACCAGGGATGACATCTCCAGAAGCAGACCGTTGTCATTGTCGAAGGACCGGCAGTTCTCAATGGATATATTGCGACATCCATATACGGCGATGCCATCGACAGTGTCGTTGACAGTTACGTTGTCAAGTTGGGTATTCAAGCAGTATAGAACCTCCACACCGATGGACACGTTCCATACCCCGGAATCCCGCATGGAGAGGTTGGAAACATTGTGGAGGAAGACCCCTGAGACGGACCCCAACATACTGCCGATCACGGTCACGTTCAGCAGTGCCACGTAGGCCGTCGTGTTCGAGATACTGATGCCGGGTGAACCGGTCGCATTGACAGTGATGTTCCGGATGATGAACGGGTCCCCCGGAGTTCCGGAACCGGAGTACACACCGTTATCAGGTATCAGATCGGAATTCCCGTCTATGGTGATAACATCATGATAGGGTGTCGTTGAAACCCCTTCGACCGAAATATCAAATGATCCGATCAACACGCCCGATGATGCTATTTGTATAAACAGGCAGATGACCATTATTGGTCCGATCGGACACGTCCGTCTGATATGGTCTGCAACTTCCATCTTCTATCGGTCCTTTTCAAGTCATTACTGGGTATATAATATCTGCCTGGAAGGGAGGATCACATGAGGAGAAAAGCAACTCCCCTTGGTGCCGGATATACATTTTTTGCAACAAAGTGTATTTACTACTTCCGACTGGTATATACAGATGAAAAGAATTAGAGGGACCATCTCCGTCATCAGGCCGGAGGATGGTCTTTTCGGAGCTGTCGGTGTCTATGTAGGTTGGGCGGTTGCATCGGGAAGGTTCCTTGGAGGAAATTTCCTGCCTGTGCTTTTCTCATCTCTCTCCACCTTTCTTCTCATAGGGGTCCTCAACATCTTCAACGACCTTGGGGACATCGACATCGACAGGCTCATCCACAGCAGAAGGGCGCTTGCGTCCGGGGCAATATCAGAAGGCTTCTCCAAATTCTACCTTGCGGGTCTGTTACTATCCTCCGCAGCTCTTGCGATCATTGCGGCTTTCTTCGCCCACAGCGTCATGCTCCCCATCATATTCTTCGCAGGACTGATCCTAGGATTGTTGTATGAGGTCAGGTTCAAGAAGCAGGGGTTCCCGGGGAACCTGACCATTGCGGTTCTCATGTTCCTGCCTTTCCTCATGGGGGCATCCGTAAGCGGGATAACACCGACCGTAATAGTCCTCTGCATGATGGCATTCGTTACAGGGGTGGCAAAGGAGATCATAAACGATGTCAAGGATGTCGAGGGGGACCGCGGCCGCAGAAGGACGCTGCCGAACACACTGGGGGTGAAACCCTCCCTTCTATTCGCGATAGTGTTCCTTATGCTGACGATCATCATAAGCGCCATACCTCTGTTCCTTGAAGGTCTGATGGTGACCTATCTCGTCCTGATCGGGATCGCTGATCTGCTTCTGATATCCGTCATGGTCATTTCCTTCTACAGACCGGTGATAGCCCACAGACTGCACAGTCTGGGTATGGTCCTTTCGATCCCCGCTTTCCTCTCTCTGTCATTTTAAAGGGAAAATGCAATCTGCCTATGACATTATCATAGGTGACGGATGCACACCTATCATCAGAACGTCCAGATCGATATCTAGAACCAGGAATTGGATAGTTTCGACAAATATGGCTGCGAGCGGGCCCCAGATATCATCGTAACTCAGATACATCTTTACCAGGAAGCAGTCCTCGAAATGAAGATAGAGGTCGACATCCTCCCCGGGATCGGCCCCGGCCCTCGAAGAGTTCTTGTCGATCACCCATGTCCCGTTCTCTGTATGACCCAGGAACATCTCGTCGTTATCGTTGTAATAGTTGATGTCCCGATCGCTCTGGTCCTTGAAAAGGTCCTCCCCGTTGACCCTGACGACCATCTCCCATTCGTCCCGCATGATCTTGAAGTCAAGCCTCTGGTGATGATCGGCCCAGGCGTAATATTCGAAGTATATGTCGGCTTCTTCCTTGTTCTCCCTCGCATCGTTGTAGGATTCGTTGTAATGATCGATCACTTCCTTATCGATGAAATTGGCCCAGGAACCTTCCCATCGCGAGAGGTTCGTATAGAAGGTATAGTTGATGTTCTCGGCGGCCTCTATCGCCGCCAATTCATTTTCAGTATCGTAGAACCTCTCTATCTCCCGGTCATAGTGACCGTAACGGAATATGATGTCGCGGAGACACCCGGACAGCGACACGGCCATGACCGTAACCACCGCCATTGTAAGACCTGCTCTTAACAGTGAACTTCCTTGTATCCTCATATCCCTCCCCTGCACTTCCACCTGCGCTCCAGAGAGTATTCGCGGGGCCCCTATATCTTTTGATCGGACAGAATATACTGCATCGGGCAATTGGAAAGGAAATGAGGATAGACAATGTACACTCATCAGCTTTATACATGACCCGTACTGCCGACGGCAATAATAATATCAGGAACCTTCATCCATATCGGATAGATATGACAGGAAGGGACCTCAAGGAGCTCGAGGGCGGAAAGTGTCCGATGTGCGGCTCGAAGGATATCACCTACTGGGTCCACGCCCAACCGCCCTCCCGTGATATTTGGCACTGCAACAGATGCGGATACGAATGGTATCACTTTTATTGACATGTGTGTGGAACATTATTTATTCCGTAGCACGATTACGGTATGAGTGTGCTACCATGGCTGTTGAAAGGGTCGGTGTCTCGTTCGAGCCGGAACTCCTCGAGGGATTCGATGCGCTTATCAGAAGGAAAAGGTACCCAAGCAGGTCCGAGGCCATTCGCGATCTGGTGAGGAGATCGCTGATAGAGTCAAGCGTTGAAGAGAGCGAAGGAGAGGTCCTGGGGACCCTGACGTATATATACAATCACCACGAGGGTGATGTGAACAACCGGCTCATCGAGCTGCAGCATGATCATCATCACGAGATACTCTTCACCACCCATGTCCACATGGACCACGACATGTGCCTGGAGGTCCTCATAGTCAGGGGCCCCGCGGTCAAGGTGAGAGGTCTCGCTGATAACATCCGGGCTATAAAAGGCGTAAAGCACGGCGAACTCGTGATAACGAGAACGGCCTTCTGAGATGGAGTTCCCCGGGGGCCGAATAGAAATATCGGACGATCCCGATCATTCCTCTTCCTTGTCCTTTTTATCTTTCTTTCCCTTCTTGGGAGCTCCTGCAACTTCGGCCCCGGAACTGCCCTTGATCTTGCCTTCCTTGACCTTGCCCTCTTCCCTCCCCGCTTTATCAACAGGTTTCTTATCTGCATCCTCGTCCTCGGACCTCGGCTGCGACCTGCGTTTCAGGACGACCAGGATGATAATCAGAATGATCAAAAGAAGTATCACGGCCAGAACAAGGAGCAGTATCCAGATCACAGCACTATCGGATGGCCCCGCCTCCTCATGCATGATCGTCACGGTCTCCGTCTGGTCCTTTCCCTTGGCCGGGACGAAAATGTCCTTTTCGATACTCTCGAAACCTTCAGCACTGATCTTCACCTTGTAGGTCTGTTCTGTCTCCACGTCAGGGATCGCGACCTTTCCACCCGGTCCCGTTCTGTATTCTTCTCCCTCGAACTCCACGATAGCACCCTGCACCGTATTGCCGTCCTCATCGATCACCATGATCGTCAGGTTCGCCCTCTCCCATAGAATGCTCGTGAGTTCGATGGATAGGTTCGTCCAGAGGAACGGTTGGACCTCAACATCAAAGGGGTCCACCGGTGAGTGGTCCGATGACAGGATCTGAACGGTCCAGTTACCAGGTAGCAGAAAAGCTTCGTAGATCCCGGGGGAGACCTCCACCGATCTGACCTCGGCATCACCGCGGAGAGCTAGTATACTTATTCCCGAGACGGGGTCGCTGTCCTGATCGAAAATCCTTATGGACAGATAGCCTTCGCTTTCCAGCGTTGTGAAGGAAAAGAATGCTCCTTCGTTGTTATCTATCACATCGTTCCCGGATGGCTCCTGAGCGTGTATATAGAAAAAGTATGTCCTGTTTGGTTGCAGCCCCTCGACCATGCAAACATGATCCGTTCCAAGTGCTGTCGGACCATATGGTCCAAGGTCATTGATGGAGGTACCGAGCCAGAGTTTGCAGATCGTCGGTTCGTCTGTTGTCCATGCGATCTTTGCGCTTTTTGCACCGGTCATCCACTCTATATCGGAAATGGATGGCCAGGTGAGATCGCTTGCCTCCAGGCTTACCGGATTGCTGAAGGGGGAAGGATTCCCCGCCTCATCCAGTGCCCTGACGGCAAAAGCATTCTTTGCATCCGACAGGTCATGGATGGTAATGGTGTTCCCAATGGTGGAATCTATCATCCTGATAGATGAAATGACGCTTCCAGGCGACCTCGTCATATCGGCATTGACCAGATGGATCTCATATATCTCCACATCCACGCTGAGCGAGCTTTTCCATGAGAGGACGAAGCTTGTATCGGTGATATTGAAGATCCTGAGTTCGCGTGGAGGATCCGGACCAAGAAGGTCCTTCGTCAGAACCTCCACGGGAGTCGAGGGCAGGCTCTCGAGGTTCACCTCGTCCACGGCGGTCACCCTGTAAGTTGCCAGTGTTCCGTCGGCAGGCCCCACATGATCGAAACTGGTGCCATCAGATTCTCCGACCATCGTCCAGTTTACATCTTCCTGGTAATAGATCCTGTACGTCAGGGTATCATCCGTATTTGCTTCCCACGTCAGCCTGTTGGCATCGCCATCTGGAACGGCATCCCCCTGCAGGTTCTTCGGAGCCATGGGCCGGATGATATCATCGATGATGAACAACTCTGTATGGTCCTCCGCAGCATCGATCGCATCGATCGAGCGTCTTCCCTGGAAGGAACGGTCCGCAGTGGCATTGACCGTAAGCTCCAATTCAGGGTTGATGTCGGCGGATGCCGTCTTCGTCCTGTATTCTATCCAGAAAGGGCCAGCTTTTCCTTCGAGGTCCGTTACAGGATCGGACCCTTCGAAAAGGGAGGAGGCGTGAATTCTGACCTCATCTACCATGAACTCGTAGTGGGCTCCTTCCACGGGGACGCCCCCGTCCTGGTGGAGCACTTCCAGACCTATGTAGCTGAAGAACCTGATCCTGGAGGCTGCATCGTTCATGTCCGGCATTGCTCCGATGGTGCTGCTGAACAGGCCCATGTTCGAATCCGCTGACAATACCGCTGCGGTCTCCACCCCGTTTTCAGTTTTTATCGACGAATTATAGAGTTCCAGGTCCGAGGCTTCCAAGTATAAGGTGGTCCCTGTGAACCCAGTATTCCCGATCATCACATTTTCCCCGTATATATCGGACCTAAAGGCAGCAAGTCCATTCGTTAACCTGGAACCGCCTATATCGACATCCTTGGAGAAGAGAACCGATGTCGGGCAGGGAGAGGGGTCCTTGATGGAATAGGAGGAGTGACTCGAATTGGCTATGAACACCTGACCGAAATCTTCGAGGACCAGTGCGACCTCGTTGTCACCGAAGGAATAGTATACCGGACCCCCCTTGATCGTGTTGTTCCGGGATATCTCGTGATCGAGATGGTCCACATTTTCATAGATCGGCTTAAAGCCGATATCGGTGCCCGTTATGACATTTTCATAGGCCCTCAAACCTTCACACCTTTCGATCACCACGGGCATCGGACAGTCCGTGTAGGTGTTCCCGACGAGCAATGGAGCGGAATTGTTGATCACCTTTGTTCCAACTCCGCAATCCTCGAACCTGTTCCCATGGGATCCCTGCTCCGTGTTGTTGAAAAGCTCCCCAATCTCGCAGCGGATAATATCATTGTCCTTATAATTGAAGACCCGGGATCCCACGATGTTGACGCCGACCGAACAGTTCTGGATAATGTTCTCGGAAATGGACCCCACAACCGGGTCCGGGGCAGTCCAACCGAATGCGACCATGATCCCGTCGCAGCTGTCTTTAATAAAATTGTTCTCGATCCATGCCCACGTTCCCTGAAGATATGCGGCATGTCCTGATATATTGGTGAAGGTATTGTTGATGATCTTGATGTTCTTGATGGTAGAGAGGTCCTCGTGATCGTTCCCATGCACCCAGACACCCTGTTTGCTGTCATTGAAAATGGCATTCCTTATCTGGTGGTTGTCCCCGTACTGGATCTTGATTGCAGCATCATCCCAACCATCACCGGCATAATGGTAATCCCCACCATCGATCGTGACGGGCGTCAAAGAAGCTATGGTGACCATGGCTCCTTTGGTTCCGGGGGGGCCACGGGTAAGGTCTCCGCCCGTGACCTTGAAGTTCTCTCCCGGGGCGGCTTTAACGGTAATACCTTTCGTGATCATCAACCGGTCATGATAATCACCCTGGTGAACGACCACTGTGGCACCTTCCACTGCAAGGTCAATGGCCATCTGAATTGAATGGATCGGCCGGTCCATACCCACATGGATCTCCTCCAACCGTATATCCGGAACGTTGGTTGTGGAGAGGGAAAAGACCAGGGCCATTAATGCAAAAAGAAGTACAATACAGACTGCCATGACCCGTACTTTGAAATTCGTGCGAAAATTCCCCCTCGCAGCGTATATATGAATGTAGTTCATTATTAAGGTTTTTATAAAAAGGGA